>NZ_JBDOBO010000022.1:0-39851 GCF_047723935.1 Gluconobacter sp. | reverse complement strand
GATTAAAATAGATATTATTGATTATCCTCTCTCCTGAAGAAGAATGTATTTTCCTGAAGCCTGAAATTTTTCATGTTATAGATAACACAAATATGAGGTGTGAACCGCTCAAAAAGCTCCAGATTCTATCGATGAAAGGCAGCAGCCACAGCGTGTGGAGATACGGCCAAACTATTCCAGGCTACTAAACATCCATCGGACACAGCACACTTACTCTGCCAAGCCATCCGAATGAACGTGTCTGCCTTTGCTTACATGCCAGCGGTTTCTACCTGCCGCCTTGGCAAGATAAAGGGCTCGATCTGCATCCTCGATGAGATGACGATAATCCGGATGGCCAGCAAATGTGGCGATGCCAAACGATGCAGTCACGCGAATATCGATTTCGTTGACTGTCAAAGCAGTATTTTGCTCAATCGCTGTGCGAATACGTTCCGCGATTTGGATCGCTTGTTCTTCCTGAGTTTCGGTCAGGAGAACAAGAAACTCCTCTCCTCCATATCGAAAAATAAAATCACTCATCCTGCACTGTGCGACCAGTATTTTAGCGACGTATCGCAGTACGGAATCACCCACAACATGCCCGAGTTTATCGTTGACGGACTTGAAGTGATCGATATCCACCATCAGAATACTGAAGGGAATATGTCGCCGTAGAGAAAGGGAGACTTCTCTACCAAGAATGGTCGGTAAGAAACGTCGGCTCAGTGTTTTGGTCAATGGATCACGGCCATTCTCAACGGCTTCCGCCGTTTTGAAAAGCTGGTCCATCATGTAATGAATTTCTTCCAGCGCGCCTTGAAGGGCTTTGATTGCCTGTGGGGGCGCAGGGCGCTCGGAGACCAGCTTCGGAACAAGCACATTATCAACGTGTTCTACGGCCTTCGATACAACGTCAATTTCTGACGCGCCTTGAAACAGAACACTTCCCTTGTGCCTTAACCAGAGCCCAAATGCAGAGTCTGAAAGAGTATTGGCAGAGTCTCCCCCATAACAGATGTCGAGAAGAAAAGACTGTCCCCACTCCAGCAAAGCGGCCCGTTGCGTCTCTCGTTCAAGACTTATGTCTTTGCCCAGTGACATGAGCCGGAACGCCTCATTGACCTCAACTTCTTTGCGCGTTCCCTGTACAAAAGCCAGGCTCATGACCTCGATCGCAATATCGATCATATCTTCCGCATATGCGATGGCCGCGGAATATTGGGGTCCGTCCAGTCCCAGTGCCTGAATGAACACGCGCAGTTTCCTTTTCAGGAGACGGGCACCATGCATCACCACATGAATCGGGATCTGAATACGCGCATGCGCGGCGCCAATCTTCTGCTGAGTCTGCACAAGAATACTGGCGTCCGGCGCGTCGTGAGAGAAAAGCTCTGCCAGCCAACGCCCCAGTGCTGCACGAAGGCGCGTATCAACAATTTCATTCGAAAGAAACGGGGCTGCATCAGCGTTGTTCAGAAGCACTTCATAAAACCTTTGCACGCAGTCCACCGCGTGCTGGTCTATCACCCCTGCTACAATTTCCCGCACAGGGGCGGGCGTCTGGGAGATCAGTCCCTGCCACTCTTGCTCGGCGATAGAAGGCTCTTGTACTTCAGAGGCATCAGTAGTCATTAAATGATTTTCCGTACAGTTCTGGGGCAATTTTTCGAAAGGAACTGCACAGCAGCACCCCATGATCTTTAAACACAAAAGCAGTTCTGTCTCGTCATTTCCCCGCCTTAGCGCAAACTTTGTGCCGCAACGATGTTCGAGAGAAGGACAAGTGAAGCAGAGTAATAATCAATGCTTCTGCTCAACACCGGGCTAAAGCCATTCTCAAACCCACAGGCTGCGCCAATGGCATGAAATCCCTGGGGGGCCGCATAAGGCGCTGTTTCATCTGTCTTCAGGTCGATCCAGGCAGGCAGCCCGCCTGACGTGTAGGCATGCCAGTAACGCACAAACGGGTTTGCAATATCCCGATCCAGCATGCCGCCCCATTGAAGATATAAAGGAACCCGGATCGCATCATACGAAAACCGGGGTGGCCAACCCGAAGCGATTTCCGGCACGTCCCGATCCTTTCCAAGCGTGAGCCAGTCAGGTGGCAGGCCCCATCTGCCAAAACGAGCCTGCCGGAGCAGAGCCATTCCGTCATGAATAGCTTGCGCCCATATTCCGGTATCGTCGAACTCCTGTGCGGCCTGCATGGATGGAATAACGTAGTAGGACATGTTCAGTGTAGCTTTTCCGGGCGACAAAAAACCCGAAATACCCGGAAGAAGGACAAGGCGACCGTTGAAATTTACGAGAAGTTTCTTCCGAATGCTTGAATAGATCTTCTTTGCCTGCGTCAAAAGATGTGGCCGCTGCCATTTCCTTGCAGCGCTTGTCAGGGCAAAGGCGATCAGAAGATCACCATCTGTCGCGTTGTTATGGTCAGGCACATGCGGGACAGAATTATTGATATACCGCCAGGAGAAGAGCGCATCCTGTGGCCTGCGGAGCGTCGTGGCGGTCCAACTCCAGAGCCTGTCAAAAGACGTTTGATCATCGAACGCAACGGAGAAGAGCATCCCATATCCCTGCCCTTCACTATGGGAGGCGACACCATCATGAGCGTCGATGATACGCCCGTCAGAGGTCATAAAGCGTTTCTTGTAATCTTCCCACAGATCATCTGCGGTCGCAGCAGAAGCATACGATCCGGTCGCCGCCAGAAATGACGTACAGAAAACTCCTTTCATGACCATCCGCCTGTTGAAGGACTCTATTGCCATGGTGGGATCACGCATCATGTTCTTCACTGAATATATCCTGTCTGGTACTGTCGCGCTTGAAGATTACTCAACGAAAAATCTCGTTAAGTCCCTTTGCGGGCATGCCGCTTGTGATCCTGTTTTTCTCCAGCATCGAAAACACCTTGGAGAGTGGAATGCTACGGGCATCCGTGAGGAAATTTTCAATCGGCAGGGCAGTACTCTCCGTGCTGCCGTCCTGAGGACGCAAAGTCACTTCAGGTGCAGGGAGAGGCTTCGACGCTTCAACGTGTTCGGCTTCCTCCACAGGCGCCTTCACGTAAGGTGTCTGTGGAATGAAAGCGATGTTATCGAACGAACGGTATCTGAAATCCGGCTTTCCCATTGCTTTGCAGAGTGAAGGAACGTCGGATGAAAACTGGGGCATGCTTAATCGTCCTGGCTCATGAAGCGACCGGTCGCGGTTCTGTTCATTGTCCGTACTCGAACAGTAGACTTCCAATGGAGTTGGCCGGCGTCTGAGGGTCCCATGTTATTCGGCAGCCTTCCGCGGCATTGGGCTGATCCATAAGCCATTGCTCATAGAGGCCCGCCAGACATGCCGTCAGCCAGCTTCCTGGCGGAGTACCCGTACTTCCCAGTGATGGCAGACCATCATGGGTCAAACGAAGGCGTGCCTGGGTTTCTGCCAGAGAAAGGCTCGTTTGCCCCCACCCAAGCGTGGCAAGCTGGACGTTCATTTCCAACTCGAGGTTGAGCAGCGTTTTACATGGCGGCAATGTCACGCGGCACGCAATTCGATGCCCGACCTTCCGAAGAAAATTGTCCCGCGCGTCCGACCCGGCCTGTTGATCGAATTCCCGAGCCAGCTCTGTAAGAAGCAATGTAAAATCAATGGCCATTCAACGTATTCCGGAAAAGTCATAGTGAACGGACAGATTCACATCCGTCTGATTCCAGGGACCCGACTTCTGGTAAAGAAAACGACCACCAACCTTCAGATCAGGCGTAATGTGGTAATAGAAAAGCGCATCTATACCGCCTGAAATTCCAGACGAAGATTTCGCGGGATCACGATAGTTGTACTGGCTCAGCACACTTGTAGAAACACCACCGCAGGGTGTGATTGTTGACCCGTTTGCAGCAGCGAGTGCTTGCTGTTGCACACAATCCTGTGCAGCATCGTAATTTGCTCTTGCCTGTGTCTGATAGCGACTGTCTCGTGGAAAAAGCAGTGTGCTGCGCTGACGATACGCCTGGAAGCCCCCAAAACCGGAAGCCGCCCAATCCCACGCCCCCTTATGTCCTGCATACCGCACCGGAATAGTCAGAGAAAAAAAGGACTGTGGCGAAAAATAACCGCCATTCCCGGGGGTATAAAGAAACTGGTTGTTATTATACCTGAACCAGTCGGCATCCGCACCGATATGAACTTTGTTCATACCATCGTCGTAGATACGGAAACTGCCTCCCACCCCGGCTTCATAATTAACATTGGACTGCGTGTTACGACCATAGATGTAAGCACTGCCCCCACCTGCATACAGAGAAAAGGCATCATCTCCGTATTCGAGCTGTGCATGAGCTCTATTTTTGGTCACCCCGCCCCAGGTCCTGTGCTGGGTTACGTCGCCCAATGTCTCCGTCTCACGCAGACCTGCATAAGAGAGAACGCTATCTGCGATGGCACGTCGTTCGAATGTCGTATGCAGTATAAGATGAGGCGCAATCTGAGGGGTTAATTCAATCCCACCCAGAATGTTGGTCACAGCAAAGCCCAAAGGCGAAGTGCCAATATCCGCCCTCAACCAATCAAGAGCATAATAAAGATTTGTACCTACGCCATAAGCCGAGCGGCGACGTATTGCGTCACCGTAGCAGGCAGAAGTTGTCTGGACGTCTTGAGGCGCACAAGTCACCGCTGTCGTCCCGGTTTTCCATAGCCCTTCCCGATAATCCATAGTCCCCGTGCCGGAGGCGAGTACGGTGGGATCCAGAACGATACCCAATCGTCCCGAACCCACCGTCATGGCTCCTTCCATCTTCAAATCAGCACGGGAAAGCTTGGTCAAGCCGGTCCCGGAACGTCCGAGAAAGCCGGGAGTAATATCCACGGTCGGCGCATAAGTCTGACTGACGCGGCTTTCATCTTCCTGAATGCCACTCAGCATTGGGTCCTGCTCCGCCTCGGATTTGCCGTGATCCTGCTGCCGGAATGGATTGACGTCCTCAACAAGGCCTCCATCCGTCCGTCGAACCTGAGCGGCACGGAATTCTCTGGCCCGGGCAAGATCTTCAAGACTTTCGCGCCAGTTCCCATCCATCTCGGCCACACGAGCTGCCGCAATCCACGCACGCGGATCGGTGGGCGCACGCTCCTTGAGAGCTTCGGCATTAACTCTCGCTTCGTCTTTTTGGCCAGCCTGAGCTTCGAGTTTGACCAATGCTAGTCTGGCTTCCAGATCATCAGGGTCACGATTGACTACCGCACGTACAATTTCATCCGCCTTGGCATTTTCCTGCCGGGCTTCATACAGTCTAACGAGCGCCATACGGGCTGACGTGTCAGACGGATTATCCGCCAGAACGGGCCTGAGAGCTTCATAGGCCTCCGCCTGATCGCCCTTCGCATTCAGCTGATCCGACCGCGTTACAGCCAGCCCTGTTGTAATATCGTGGCGCTCACGTTCCTCTTCGGGAGACAACTGCGCACCTGCAAGGCCTTCCATCAGGTGTCGTGCTTCTTCTGTCCTGCGAACCCCTAGGAAGCTCCCCGCATATGCCAGTCGCTGCTGTGCCGTCAGATGGGAGGTAGAAGACAAGAGGCTCCGGAGAAAAAAGATAGCGAGAGCAGGCTTGCCTGCACCAACCAGTTGGCTGGCAACGCCTGCGCCCCTTATCCCGGTAGGATCGCTCATAGTGTCGGCAAGTCTGCGGACATAAAAGCGGGCATCGGTCTCATCCGCCGGCAGAGTGGCGATGCGGTCGTGATCTTCAAGACGCATCTCAACCTGTCTGATGGATTGCGTCCGTGCCTGTGCAGGGAATGTTCGAAGAAGCTGTCTGATTCTGTCGAAATCATTGACCTGACTGCTAAAAAACACTGCAGCCTGTAGCTGTTCAGCCGTCAGATGACGATCTGTCGACAGGATGGGCTCCATGACTTCCCGCGCTTCCTGCTGGCGCGAAGACTTCAGAAGCGCTTGAGCCAGATGAAGCCTGATCCACGGGTCGTCTGGTTTTTCCGCTAGAGCTGAAGTCAACAGGGTTACCTTTTCCCCGGCGTTATCCGCCCGGTCAGCTTCCGCCTGTAGATCAGCCGCACGTATATCCTGCAGGAAACGGTTGCCCATACCCGGAATACGTCGGGCGAGTGCCTGAGCCTCACTCACCCTTCCATCCGAAGCCAGAAGTCCACTCAACCCCTGAAGCGCTGCGATATTCCCGGGCTCTGAAGCAAGAACACTACGATAGCCTCGCTCGGCTTCAGCCGTTCGCCCCTGCCTACGATCCATGTCTGCGAGTTTGACTTTAAGAGCTGTTTGGTCTGGCGCGACCTGCAACGTGTCTACAGCGAGTTGTCGTGCTTCGTTATAACGCCCCGTAGCAATCAGACTGTCTATCCTGTGATAGGTGCCCGCCAGCTTCGAACCTGCCAGGGCTTTCGTCCAACGCGCGGCCTCGGCAGGGTTCAGTTGCGATGCCCGGTTCAGAAGTTCCGTAGCTTCGTCCGAACGCCCCTGCCGCAGACGCACAAGTCCGAGCCCCCCGACCGCGTCCGCATCGTCCGGATGGGTCTGCAGCACTTCACTGAAGTCACTTTCCGCCTGCTGAAGATTGCCACGGTCCAAAGCCTGAAAACCTTCAGTGCGCGTCTGGGCCAATTCTTCACTCGGGGCATGCTCTGCCTGATGTCGACGTTCCAGTACATCATGATCTTGCGGCAGGACCGATAGAAAAGCATCATAAAGTGGGATGCTTCGAGAGGTCGGAGGAACCCAGTAAAGTGCTGTTCGCCAAGCTCTCATGACAGATGTTCGCTGCTCTCTTGAAAGAGCCGTAACACCTGCCAGACCTTGCAACCGTTTCATTCCATCCAGACGAGTGTCCTCGTTCCAGGTCAGAGCTTCAGCATATCCAATCTGAGCCGCAATATTGTTATGATCAGTGCGGACCAGTGATCGCAACCCGGCAATACCCTCGTTTCTCAATGGCTTGGACGCAGCCATCACCTGATAATATTCCAGTGCATACCCTCCTGGCGGACCATTCGGAAACAGACGCTCATAAACGCGCACTGCTTCTGTCGCCTTCCCTGAACGAGCGAGGGTTCGGGCCTCCTCCAAAAGCGGGCCAGAAACAAGGCTTCCCCTCATAACGGAATCCAGATTTTGTGCCGCTTTCGGATTGATTTTCTGAAGCGTCTTTAGAACTCTTTCCGAAGCCTCAACGTCACCTTTCTGAGCAGCCCATTCTCCCTCTATTTCCAGAACGCCTGGGTTCTGAGGAGCAATCTGCCGCGCCTGAGCCAGTGTTTCTGCCGCACGATCATACTGACTGCGACCAAGCCAGTACCTCGTCTGTTTTAACAGAAGCTCGACGACCTCCCCCTGATCCGTCGGAATCGTCGGAAGAGTAGCTGCCTGTTGAGCCTTTGCATCTTCTGGCAACCAGAAGAACACACATTGGGATAGACCGGAAAGAAGCAGGGCAGACGTCGGTAACGACGGCAGGAAACGAGCTTTCATTGCGCCTGAACGCCCTGATCGGAGAGTTGCACCTCATCCATGACACGTTTGCGCAGCATTGCCTGATACATGACTGCTTTATGCAGACTGCGTCCGATCAGAAAGATGGCAACGGCAGCAGCGACAATGATGCGGAATGGGTGCTCACGGAAGATACGCTCGATATTCACCCAGAAAGGCAGACTACCAACGGTATAGGAGATCCCATTGCGGGACGCGACAACATGGCTGCCATTAACGACAGTCAGATCCCCCTGAATTCCCCGCTGTTTTTCTGGATCGCGCATGGCATGAACCAGTTCATCCAATCCCTGCGGTGTCCCGGACAGCATCATGACAAGCGAGCGATGCGATGCATAAGGAGAGCGCGCTGCCATAAAAGCTCCCCCACTCTGCAGACTGAGCGCCCCCTGAAGCTTTACTGTACCTGTGTCAGAAACGGCATTTCCTGCAAGATCGGCAAAGAAATATCGCACCCCATCCAGCATTGTTCTCTGCCGGAAATGAAGCTTGCCATTTTCAAGAGTATAAGGTGTTGCCGACAATAGAGATGCATATGACCTGTCCGAGCCAAGCGTTCCCATCACCAGCACGTCCTGATCGGGAAAAGTCTTGCCCGAGGCTAGGACGCTCTCGCCAATCAAAGTCATTTTGTCTGCGGGATACCACGTATAGGAGCCAATGGTGCCCATCAGGTCCAGAAAGGCAGTCGTTACTGCAGTATCCGGATGATCAGGAAGGCAGATTACCGTTTCGGAAAGGTCTGCAAGGCGCGTAAAGGGAAAGGCGCTATTTGCGAACATTGCGAGATTGGGAAGTACGGCAAAATGGTACGCCCGCCTGAAATCAAGCGTGGAATCAGGATCAATGCTGATCGTGATATCCTGACCGGATGCGGCAATTTGTGTATTCGCAGCCGGGCGACCGCTAAAATAGAAATCAAGCTGGTTCTGCGCATACACCCCCCAAACTGGAAGTTTGATCCGGTCCTGCTGCAGGGTAGAAACCGACGGGAAGTAACGTGAAATCCATAATGGTAGAAGCGTCGGAACTCTCCAGGAGTAGCTCCGCAGGTAAAGGTTGTTGAGGCTCACATCAACATGAGACCGGTCCAGGTCAACAATTGCTTCCAAGGGACCATTGATGCCAACCTCGGCGAGAAATGGCTTGTCCCGCCACGTGTAGAGATCAGGCAAGATACGGAACGGAATACTCAGTGTGCCAGGAATATACCCGTGGCCCGTGAGAGCAGCATCACTCACCAGCTCGCCAAACCGGACTACCCGGCTTGTCGGTATAAATGCCGGTGCATCGTACGGATTTCTGGGCATGGTTTCCGGTGCGCTGACACTCTGTGACGCATTTTCGGAAAGTGCTTCCGGTAGAAATGCAACGGCACGCGCAGCTTCCTGAACCTCTTCCACTGTACGACCAGTAACAACCAGTACGGTTCCATTACTATCTTTGGGGTTGGCAACTTCAGCTACAAAGGGCCCTTTGACAGAGGCTGGAAGCAGCAGTCCGGCTGGCAAAAGACCTGCTGGAGCGATGGCCACCGCATTACCGCTCAAAGGAAGATGTCTGCTGACAGGAAACGAAATATGCCGGACGTCGATAATCTTTCCAAACCAACCTGCCATGATCGCAGCGCCCCGTAGGTCCCCCGGAGACTGGTTGTCAGGAAGGACAAAAGGCAGCACGACAGGATCGCTCGCCTGAATGTCCAGCAGAGGTGCGGGAAGACGGTTGAGATGACGCTGGGGCGGCAATGGTACGGTGGTCAGCGTCAGAGAGGACATACCTCTGATTTCGGCCCATATATCAGTCGTTTTTTGGGGCAGCGCAGGCGTTTCGTGATCCGGAGACGTGCTTCCCAAAGAAAAGGTCAGTGTGTTCTTTTTCGTGAAAAGTACGGGATCAAGGTCAAAACTAAGGGCGTCAAAAGAAGCGCGAGAGCGATCCAGAGTGATCGTTCCAACATACTGATCATTGAGACGTATCGTGATGGCCCCGCCTGTCGCGGCAAGTTGCGGTGAAAACGCTCCACTCAGGACAAGGCGCGCCCCTGTGACAAGACGGGAAGATGGAACTGAAAGGTTGACCCCCTGAATGGAAGCCCAAGGCAACATCCGTAGAACAGAGGGCGTTCCAAAATGCATGAGAGAAAAGGTTTGCGGCGTTGCCCCTGCAAGCGGAGGCATGACAGGCCCCGGCACATTCGTAGTGGTTCCTATATCGGGCAGAGGAATATTGTCTCCTGCATCGGAAATCGGAGATGGGAGAGCCTGAGCAGAGGCCTGCCCACTCATCGCGATGCTTGTCATCAGACCGATGATCAGGAGGGCAGCAGTCGAACCTTGTTTCATGGGACGAAGCACTATTCTCTCGCGTTTTTTCTTGCGGGCGGCAGCAAAATCCTTTGCCTGCTGTTCAGCATTCAGAATGCGCTTGTCGCGCTCAGCATAAGAATCAGGATCAGTTCGTTTGAACAGTGCTCCGAAACAGCGCAGAAGTAGCCACGCACTCCGGAGCGGACGATCTGGCGCATAGTTATCCCAGCCAAGCCATGCATCTGCCCGACCAAACATGAACCGTACAATCACCGCTTCTTCTCGTGGCGAAGCAGGCGTCCAGCGCAGGCTGACCTCGTCCTCTTCGACAAGGACAATTCTAGCAAGCACACCGGTCTCATCTGACTGCAGACGAAGACGGACTGCCATATCCGGGCGGATCATGCTTGCGTCTTCAGGCGGAACGTGAAGCCTGCAACCGCCTCGTGAGACATCGATCGTAACGCCTTCGACGAGGCTACCGTTCTGCAAATCGACCGTCAGCGGAAATATCGCAGCAAGTCTCGGGCTATGCCTTATCTGACGTGTCTCACGCCCAACCAGGATGGCGCCAAAAACCAGGAGGGCATTCAGCGCAGCCCAGAAGCAGGTCGTCCATAACGCATTCAGAACCATGACGTCATGCTGTCTGAAAAAAATTCTCCACACCCCTGAAAGAACAGCGATGGAAAGCAGGATCAGAATAACAATCTGCGGCCAAATGGCGCGGATATCCGTATATTCCTGCTTAACCAGACCACCTTTGTCGGTCACATTAAAGCGCCCGCGGCGTGGGAAGAGCAGCGTCATGAAAGTAATTGGAGCGATGAATGGCGCAAGCGCGATGTCGTAAACTTCGCTCCAGAATGAATATCGCCAGTTTCTCTGGACGTGAGAAGCTGTTGCAACCGAATGGAAAAAGTGCGGCAGCACATAGACGGCGAGTGCCATAGGAGATGCTGCTATCAGCGTTTCCCCAAAGAAGAGATACGCGAGAGGCGCAAGAAGAAAAATGAGACGAGGGATCGCGAAGAGAAAACTCATCGTGGCAGACAGATAACAAAGCCGCTGGGCAAATGTCAGACCCGGTCCGAACAGCGGATTATCGACACGAAAAATTTGCGTCATTCCTCGCGCCCAGCGCGCACGCTGACCGATATGAAGGATAAGACGTTCCGTTGCCAAACCGGCAGCCAGAGGGAGGCGCAAGTAAGCACTAGACCACCCTGCTCTCTGCATCCTGAGAGCCGTGTGACAGTCTTCTGTCACTGTATCGGTCGCGACCCCTCCTATCTCCTCCAGCGCCGTTCGTCTCAATACTGCACACGAACCGCAGAAAAATGCGCTATTCCAGAAATCATTTCCCGGCTGAAGCAATCCATAAAACAGATTACCCTCTGGAGGGACGGAAAGCCCTTCTGAAAGATTTCGCTCAAATGGATCAGGAGAATAAAAATAATGAGGTGTCTGAATGAGGCCAATACGGCGATCAGCAATCATCCATCCCATCGTGGACTGAAGAAACGCTCGTACAGGAATATGATCGCAATCGAAAATCGCGATGTACTCACCTGATGTGAGAGCAAGCGCGTGGTTTAGATTGCCAGCTTTTGCGTGAGAATTATCAGGACGCGCGATATAACCAGCACCACAGGCTTGAGCGAATTCAAAAAATTCACTTCGATGCCCATCATCCAAAATATAAATATTTAATCTATCTGCAGGCCAGTCCAACCCCATACAGGCCAAAACAACCATGCGTACTATTTGAAGGTCTTCATTATAAGTGGGAATATAAACGTCGACAGATGGCCATTCTTCAACTTGATCTGGCAATGCCATCGGCTTGCGCTGCAGAGTATGCAATGTCTGAAAATAGCTCAAGACAAGCATTATCCCCGCGAAAAATTCGGCAAATATAAGAGCCACACTTAAGGCAGCCTGAGTGAAATCTTCAAATTCAACCGTCTCGGTAAGACGCCAGACAAAATATCTCAGAGAAACAAATAGCGACAGCAGCTTAAGAATAATCGCCGCATTGTCATTACGTACCCTATCTACAATAAAAAATGCTATAATACCTGCAACGGCAAGAACGGCTTGATTTTCCACTGAAAGAGGAATTGTTGCAGCGCCGCCAAAAAGAAGCGTTCCGCCCAGTGTGGCAAAGACAAGGTGGCGCGCTCTTATAGAACGCCACGCGGCAAGAGAGGACACTACCATTTCGCATCAAGATCCGAACTGAACTGTAAAAATTTCGATTACCCGGACCTTTTCCGCAATAACCTGTTATATGACCCGAAGACGAAGGTTAAGAACGACGAAGATGGGATTCCAAAACTCAATCTTAAGAGAGACGCAGCAATGGCGTTACGCTCTCAGCGATTTGGGCGCATTCAGCACCATTGCAATTTCTTAGATACTTCACAGCGGCGGGGTCCCTGTTGGACCACAATAAACCTCGAGTGCCAGACGTTCATCAGGAGCAAGCTCTGCTAAAGCTGCACAATGATATGCAGACCCACGAGCGGCCGCTTGAGCGACATGCCACCACGCGTCCAGATCGCTTTTCCCCCCACATCCGCGTAGTCGGGCACCTGTGCCGCAATCGTATTCTATGAACCAGCCTTCACTTACAGCCCGTGCCATGTCGAAGTTTCTCACATACCACTCGACTGACTGAGCCTTTTCAGAGAAAATCATTTTCATTTTTTAACAATCATCTCTGGAAGGCAGTTTTTTTGTACAAATCAGTCGGCCAAATTCGATGACCAAATCGTCTGCCACGTGCCGATCAACCACTTCATATGTCAGGGCATCATCGGTCAAATCCTGTCCATTAAAAAGGAAAGACATTCCCCCTGAAACACCCACCAAACGATCATGTTCTTCTGTTAGAGATCCCCTTACTGACGGACCAATTTGTCCGCCACTCCCGTCTTGTGAAGAAACTTTTTGCAACAAAAATTCCCAAGATGCCAAAAATGGTCATTTCGGGCAAAGGTTCGAAAATACCCGAAACTCAATTAGGGATTCCCAGAAAATGGCCGATTTTCTAACTTCGTCTGCGCAGAAAACTGTCTCAAATCAGGCCGGAACAAATCGACCGTTTTTGTCAACCTCGTCCCTTCAAAATTCATGAAGGTAACTACAGAGATCTTCAACCAACGATCCAGTTTGGAAGGTCATTTATTTGATGTATTTGGAGTGGTTTATATGATCATCGGCTACGCTCGGGTTTCTACAGAAGAGCAAAAACTGGATCTGCAGATCCAGGCACTCCGGGCTGCTGGTTGTAGTCGCATTTTCACTGATCAAGGAGAATCAGGTAGTAAATTTTCCCGCTCAGGTTTGGACGCAGCAATGCAACATCTTCATGAAGGCTGCACCCTGGTTGTCTGGCGACTTGACCGACTTGGACGCTCTTTGTTTGGGTTAGTTCAACTCATGGAACGGTTAAGCAAGAAGGGAATACATTTTCGTTCGATAACAGAACACATTGATACTGCATCCTCCGGCGGCCGGCTAATGTTCCATATGATGGCTGCATTAGCCGAATTCGAACGATCCATCATTGCTGAAAGAACCCGAGCTGGCCTTGCCGCAGCACGCGTGCGAGGTAAGACGTTGGGCCGTCCTCGTCTACTTTCCGAACAGGATCTGGATATCGCGTTATCTCGCCTGGAAGACGGGACCGAAGGCCTGACCGATATTGCCCGCTCTCTAAACGTATCCTCCAGGACGCTTTCGCGGCGCCTTACAAACGCAAAAATTCGTAAAAGGACACCCCCTCAAATCTCTCCGCTCCATGATACCTCTTTATCTCAATAACTTGCAGGAAACAGGCCGATCAATCTGGAACTACAGGACGCACAACATGAAATAAAAAAACTGACCGATTTGGAGGAAAATAGCTTCTATCTCGGCATACGGTTCGCTTGCGGTAATTTCAGCTGGATTGCGCCTCTTCGTGGAACGGATTGTAAAGCCGTAAGCAAACTCTATTCTTTTTTTAAACGGTTGCGGCCGACAGCATTGCCTCTTTCGCGATAACAGCGACGTTGAGCCTGGGAGTAGTTGGCCGCAAAAGCATGCGCTCTTTCGTAACCGCCTTGAAGGCCTTAATCAGGACAAGCACTCGGTCGATACCGGCCGCAATTTTCGCAGAAATCCAAATCGCGCGGCCCCGAATGATGGCTCCGTTTGCCTAACTGTTTAGTTCCGCGGTTTGATGGACTTGTATCTTTCTGGCTCTGAAGTCCATATTTTGCAGACATATTCGTAAGGTGTGAGCCCATTAAGGGTCTTGAGCCTTCGTCCGAAGTTATCGGCTGCCATGAAGTCGCTGAGGTGTGTCCTTAAATGCTCATGGCTGTCGTAATGGAAGCGCTCGACGGTTGCCTTTTTGATTGTTCGGCTCATCCGTTTAACCTGACCATTGGTCCATGGGTGATTTGGTTTCATCAGACGATGTTCGATCCCATGCGCTTCAGATCATGTCGAAGCGCATGGGACGCGACCAGGCCGTATTGCGATTACGGAGTTGGTGAGCGAACTGGATCCCATTATCGGTCAGAATAGTATGCCCCCGGTAAGGAATGACGCTTAGGAGATGCTCGAGGAATTCCCAGGCGTTCTTCGGTCGGCTTTCTCGACCAGATGTGTGACAGCGAATGTACTTGTCCGGTCAATGGCAACGAAGAGATACAGCTTGCCTTCAATAGTCTGGACCTCGGCAATATCGATGTGAAAAAAGCCGATAGGATGGCGTTTGAAACGCTGTCGTTTGGGCTTGTCTCCCTCCATATCCGGAAGTCGGGATATCTCTTGACGTTGAAAGCAGCGATGCAGGGCCGAGCGTGTCAGATGGGGAATGCTGGCCTATTGGGCATAAAGACAGTCATCCAGCGGTAGCAACGTATGCCGGCGAAATGCCACGATCATCGCTTGGTCCGTCTCGGAAAGGACCGTTGATCGGGGCTCTTTTGGTCCCGTCTTCTGGTCTTCGACAATCTGACGCTTCCACCATTTAACTGGAGGGTTGATCCCAAGCTCCTCGCTCAGCGCCGCGAGCAAAGCCTGCGATCGCTGTAGTGCTGCTCGCACGGCGGCCGTGGTCTTGGCGCTGCCATGACGTATCTGTCATGTTCTGGCTATGAACCCTTAGCCTAACAAAAATTAGCTATCCTAAAAATTTCTGAATACTTATTTTTCTCAATCATTCAAAAAAGAGAGTTTCTATTGTCGTCAATTTTCATAATATCGCACCATGATCATCATTAAATATTGATTCTGACCAATTCCGAAACTAGGGCCTGTTAGGCCTTGAATGACAACCAGGGCTGCATAGCTGTTTATTATGAGCATGATGCAGTCTGTCTTTTCTGATATCCCATGGTCCGTCTGGGAAACTTTGATCGAGGAAGTCCGTCCGAAGGACAAAATTCCACCGAAGAACCTTCGACGGACGATATCCGCGATTTTCTGGCGCCATTAGAACGGCGCGAAATGGCGCGCCCTTCCGCCTGAGTTTGGTCCCTAGTGGATCGTGGCATAACTGTTCATTCGATGCTCGAAACTCGGTGTATGGTAGCGCCTCTTTGAAAAGGTCAAAACAGGGGCCAGGCCCTCGGCACGGTTTTTCTCGATGGCACAAAGGTCTGCGTAGCCGCAGACAGACATGGCAGGGCATTGTCCTTTACGCTTTCGCCCGGACAGGCGCACGAATTACCGTGTGCCTACGCCCTACTCGAGAATCTGCCATACCCACCGATCTATGTCGTCTGCGATCGTGGTTACGCCTCACACAAGTTACAGGAGTATTTTTGGAGCCGGGGAGTAGCTATGATCAGACGTTACCTGTATCTGCGTTGGACTCTTCCTTCTCAGAATTCCTTTGATCAAAACGTCATTACGGTTTCATGAAAAAACCTGGTTCTTTACAACCTGTCAGCCTTCTTGCCGTTGCGCGTGAAGCTGGCGTGTCCAGAGCGACAGCCTCGTTGGTCCTGCGCCAAAGTCCTCTGGTTGCGACCGAAACGCGCGAGCGTGTTCAGGAGGTCATGAAACGTCTTGGATATATTTACAATCGGGGTGCAGCAAACCTCAGACAGAACCGGACTCACACAATTGGTCTCGTCCTTCCCAATATTGCGAACCCCTTTTTCAGTGAGCTGACAGCGGGAGTTGATGAGATCAATGATACCAATGACGTTGTCTGCTTCATCGCCAATAGCAATGAATCAGCTGATCGCCAAGCTCGCCAGTTACAACGGCTGCGAGAGCACAACGTTGATGGGGTCATCATCTGCCCTGCTGTGGGAAGTTGCCAGACGCTTCTTGACGATCTTGAGCGGTTAAAGCTGCCTTTCGTGCAGGCTCTCCGGCAAGTTTCTTCAGATGAGAGTGACTATGTGGCGGCCGATTACGCTGTCGGTATTGAGAAAGCAGTAACGCATCTCGTTCGGACTGGGCGCAGACGAATCATGTTCGTTGGCAATATGAACGTTCATTCTGCCGCCCAGGCTCGTTGTGAAGGTTTCATGCGAGCGATGGCATTGCATCGCCTCCCCCAAACACTGATTGTTCCGGGTGGAGCAGAAAATACCTATGACGAAGCGGTGTTTGATACGCTGCTAAAGTCCTCCGATCCTCCTGATTCAGCGATCTGTTATAATGATATCATGGCCTTAAATGTCATGAACCGTCTTCAGGCGCATGGTATTGCCGTGGGTAAAGAGTTTGCAGTTATCGGGATGGATGATTTGCCTCAAGCATCGGCGTCTTATCCCGCTTTAACGAC
The DNA here is from genome assembly GCF_047723935.1 of Gluconobacter sp. Lineage (NCBI taxonomy): Bacteria > Pseudomonadati > Pseudomonadota > Alphaproteobacteria > Acetobacterales > Acetobacteraceae > Gluconobacter > Gluconobacter sp. The sequence continues at coordinate 23,230 of NZ_JBDOBO010000022.1, read as the reverse complement.
CATCGCCACCGGTCCTCGCGATATCGGTCGAGCCGCTGCGAATCTTCTTCAGGCTCGACTTGAAAACCCCGAGCGTTCAAGGGAACATATTATTCTCTCTCCCCAGCTAATCATCCGTGACAGTTGTGGCGAAAATGCTCACCTAAGGTGATGTCTTTCCCCACCTAAACGACGATACGATCACAAAAAACGTGATACAAAATCGTATAATCACACAAGAGTGACGTTTGACTAACGTTATTTATGTGACTTTCTCTCAAAATTAGCGTTCCTTGTGTGAACTACGGTCTTTTAGATCGATCTAATTAAAAGTTCTGTTTCGTTGCCATAGATGAAATTCAAGGAGGGCTTATGACAACACCCATGAAATGGGCTCTGATTGGGGCCAGTAATGTAGCACAGGAGTGGATGATTGATGCCATTCGCTCGCAGAAGGAAAGTATAATCTGCACTGTTTTCAGTCAGAATGCGGACAGAGGAAAAACCTACGCGCAGGCCAATGGTATTCCCTGCAACACAACGGTGCTTGAGGACATTCTGCAAGATCCGGAAATTCATGCAGTCTATATTAGTTCCCGGAACGAGTTCCATAAAGATCAGGCCCTTGCTGCCGCGCGTGCTGGCAAGCACGTTCTCTGCGAAAAGCCACTGGCTTTATCGCTGAACGATGCTCAAGACATTGTCCGGGTCTGCCATGAGATGGGTGTCGTTCTTGGTACCAACCATCATTTGCGCTGTTCCGCCGTACATATCGCCCTCCGAGAGCAATTGCATACTGGAACAATCGGGAAATTAAACGCCGCTCGCGTTTTCCATGCCAATTATCTTGCCAAGGCGATGGATGGATGGCGCTTGAATGCTGCCGGGGGTGGGCTGATCCTTGATAGTACCATTCATGACATTGACACGCTACGCTTCTTGCTAGGGGCCGACCCTCTGTCGGTGTTCGCCATGACGCAGAGTGGACGGAAAAGTGTCTCTGGCATTGAAGATGGCCTTATGGCCGTCATGCGCTTCCCCGGAGATGTCCTCGTGCAGATCCACGGGTCTTACGCTGTTCCCTATGCTCCGGGGGGCGTAGAGCTTTATGGGGACGAGGGAGCTCTTATCGCACGGGATTGCATGTCCCAGAAACCAGTAGGAAGTCTTTCTCTGCGGAACGCAGAGGGTGAACATCCAATCTCCCTCACCCACCATAATCTTTACCGCTACAGTGTCGCTCGTTTTCTTGCCGCTATAGATGGCAAAGGAACACCTGCCGCAACAGGTGAGGATGGGGTGGCATCTCTCAGGATTGCACTGGCCCTCAAAGAATCCGCCCGGACAGGACGGGAAATAAAGGTCATCCCATCATGAGCGCAACCACGATGACGACGTCTCTTCCCCTTGATCAGGAGCGGCCCCTGGCTATGACTGAAGCCTTGTCACAGCGTCCTGAAATGGCGCCCGAAGAACTACGCCGTGCTGCCTGGACATGCTCTGTCGGAAGCGCCATGGAATATTACGATTTCGCGCTCTACAGTCTGGCCTCTGCTCTGGTGTTCGGACCCCTTTTCTTCCCAAGCACCATTCCTGGCATGGGGCTGGTTGCAAGTTTCGCAACCTATTTCATTGGGTTTGCAGTCCGACCGATTGGCGGCGTATTTTTCGGTCGACTGGGGGACCGTCACGGACGCAAAAAAGTCCTGCTCCTGACCGTAACCCTCATGGGGTTGGCAAGTGCTGCCATCGGCCTCATTCCGTCTTATGCCACAATTGGCATCGCAGCCCCTATTTTGCTTGTCTTAATGCGCATTTTACAAGGATTTGGCGCGGGTGCTGAACAGGCCGGTGCGGCCGTCATGATGACGGAATCTGCCCCGAGAGAGCGCCGTGGATACTTTGCTGCCCTTCCCTTTCTCGGGATTCAGATGGGAACGGTCGCGGCTGGCTTGATCTATTTTGGTATGCTTACAGGTGTACCAAATATTGCAGAGACCTGGATCTGGCGCGCGCCATTTCTCGGAAGTGCATTTCTTCTCGTCATTGCTCTCTATATGCGGCTGAAACTGAAGGAATCCCCAGCTTTCGCAAAGCTGAAAGAAGAGGAAGAGCATGAAGAGGTCATGCCAATCCGGCAGGTCCTGACGACATCGTGGCGCCCCATCACGGCCGGTCTTGGCCTACGCATGGCCGAAAATGGCGGCTCATCCATCTATCAGGTGCTGTCGATTAGCTACCTGGTGCATACGGTCGGGATGAGTAGCAAATGGGGCACCCTCGCCCTGATCGGCGCTGCATTCGTGGGTGCCGTTACCATTCCGGGAGCTGGATGGCTAAGTGATCGCTACGGACGTGTCCGAGTATATCGTGCATTTGCCATCTTGCAGGCTGTCACCGCTATTCCTGTCTGGTATGTCTTCAGCCAAGGAAACCCGGTTCTTTCGATGATTGCACTGTCCCTGGCTCTGGGCGTCGCAACCTGGGGGATGTTCGGTACACAAGGCGCCTTCCTGCCTGAGATGTTCGGGGTGCGGCACCGTTACACGGCCGTTTCGTTTACGCGTGAATTTTCATCCGTAATTGCAGGAGGTGTTTCCCCCATGGTCGGGCAGTTCCTGATCACGATGTTCGCGCGTTTCAATATCGGGGGTGTCGCAAGCGGGAAGTTCGCATGGATACCACTCGCAACCTATGTGATCTTTCTGGCGGGATTGGCCGTGCTGGCAACGTTCTTCATTCCTGAAACTAGAGGAAGAGACCTGATGTCTCAGGACGACGTGTTCTAAAAAATCCTTCCCTGATCCAGCACTATTCCTAATCCTTCCTTTTTGATTTCCACCTGAAATGCAACCGAACCTTCCGGACGCATCATGCTCCATTTATGTCTGAGGTTAACATGAAATCTGATGTCTTCTCTCCCTTATCGGATGCATTGGCACAGTATGCAGACCTGCTTCTGGGTGCGCGCAAAAATGGCCATTGCCTGCAACAGATCCCGGCGTCTTCTGCCCCTCAAGATGCAGAAGACGCATATGCTGTACAGGATCGGGTGGCACGTACTTTGACTTCATCTTTTGGATCGATCCAAGGGTGGAAAGTTGGCGCCCCTACGCCAGACAGCGAGCCATTCTGCGCCCCTTTGCACCAGAACACGATTTTCTCGGGAAATACCAAACTCCCCGTGGGTTTATGCCGTCTCTATGGTGTTGAAGCTGAAATCGTTTATGTTTTCGGAGTGTCTCTGCCGCTGCGCTCCACGCCGTGGACAGAAGAGGATGTTCGTAAAGCCATTGTCAGCGCACACGCAGCGATTGAGATTTTCGATACCCGCTTCTGCAAACCCGGATCACAATCTGGCCTGACCCATCTTGCGGATCAGGGAAACCATGGAGCTCTGATTTACGGAACTCCTCTGGATGACTGGCAACGTCTTGTACCCGTTGATGAACCAGTCCGTCTCATTTTGAACGGTAAAACGGTCATTGATCATACAGGTGGAAATTCTGCTGGTGATCCAATGCGCCTTCTCGTCTGGCTCGCCAATCATGCTGCCAAGAGAGGTTTGCCCATACAGGCGGGGACTGTCGTAACGACGGGGTCCATGACTGGAACTGAATTCGTTCCTGCAGGCACGGTCGCAGAAGTTCAGATCGGCCCATTAACGGCAGTTTCCGTCACGCTCCCTTGAAAAGAACTGATGAAAGGTTTGCGGTCATGAAGCCGGAACTACTTCTTGTTGAACCCATGATGCCTGAAATCGAGGCTCTTCTCGATGCGGCTTATACCGTTCATCGTTATGACGGATCAGTCATTCCCTCTAATGTTGCCTCGCGCATTCGGGGGATTGCTACAGGCGGCGGCACCGGTGTGCCAGCAGCGCTGATGAGAACTCTGTCGAACCTTGAAGTCATTGCCATCAATGGGGTGGGAACGGATGCCGTTGACCTGAAAGAAGCGGCACGACGCGGCATTGGCGTGACTACAACCCTGAACGTCCTTACGGATGATGTGGCGGATCTCGCCATGGCGCTCATGCTGTCGGCAATGCGCGATCTAGTCTTAGGAGATCAGTTCGTACGGAACCACCAATGGGGCGTTGGTCAGCTTCCGCTCGCTCATAAGGTCACTGGACGGAAACTTGGAATTGTCGGCATGGGACAGGTCGGACAGGCTATTGCCAAGCGTGCGCGTGGTTTTGATATGCCCGTTTCCTATTATTCCCGCCGTGACCTGGCGTTGCCAGACGCACCGTTTGTTCCTGACCTGCAAGCGCTCGCTGAACAGAGCGATATTCTGGTCGTCGCAGCTTCTGGCGGTGCACAGTCCCGGCATCTCATTAGTCGTGATGTCATGGAAGCCCTCGGTCCGTGCGGTCTGCTCGTGAATGTTTCCCGAGGCAGCGTTGTGGATGAGCAGGCCTTGGTAGAGCTACTTCAGCAAGGAAAACTCGGGAAGGCTGCTCTGGACGTGTTCGAAAGCGAGCCGAGGGTTCCAGAAGCCCTTCTCAAGATGAAAAACGTCGTTCTACAGCCACACCGCGCCAGTGCTACCGTGGAAACACGCCTTCAGATGGGCCAGTTGGTTGTCGCCAATCTGGGTGCTCATTTTGCGGGTGTGCCTCTCCTGACGCCTGTGCAGTCAATCTGATTGGGTCAAGGACAGGCGCTGTTCCGCTCAGAACAATGCTTCGCTCCGAGGTAATACCATGATGTATTCCCTGTTTTTTCGCCGGAGGCTTATTGCCCTTGGTGTTCTCTCGGCGGGATGGCTGTGCGCCCATCCAGCCCATGCTCAGTATCGTGGTCCGATCTCCGAAACGGCCCCTCTCTTCGCGCTGGACACTCCAACGTCCTACGCCAATACGCCTTTTACACCCCCCGTGGAAAACATGGTCCTTCCATGGGGAAGGCTGGTTAAACGCCTCAATAAAATGGGGGTTGGGATCGTCGTGGATTACACGAGCGAAAGTGCCATCGCGCTGAATGCCGGTCATGGGGGTGATGCCGGATATGCCCATCAGATCGGGGTGGAACTGGATCTGGACTGGGAAAGGCTCATTGGGTGGAAAGGCTTCAAAACCCATGCCGTTTTCGTCAACCGCGCGGGACATAATTTAGCATCTGATATGGGGGAAAGATCCCTTAATGGCTTTCAGGAAATTTACGGTGGTGGCGGCAATGTCGGCGTCCATCTGGTATACGTTTATGGAACGCAGGACCTTTACAAGAACCGGGTTCAGATTGCTTTGGGCAAGATGCCGGTCAATATCGATTTTGCCAATTCGCCCTTGTTCTGCACGTTCATGAACAAATCGAACTGCGGCATTCCAAAGTCCCTTACCCGTGGAGCGGCAGGGTATGCGACATATCCAGGATCAACATGGGGAACGAGAGTGCGTTACTGGCCATTACATGGGGTTTACACCCAGGCTGGCCTGTATGGTGTCAATCCATATCTGAATACCAACAGATACGACCGTACCGGTTTCAGGATGGATACAGAGCTTTATACCGGCATCTATATTCCCGTTGAAATTGGCCTCATACCGTCTTTTGGAAAGAGCAATCTGGTGGGCCATTACAAGTTCGGCGTTGCGTATGATTCTTCGAATTACAGGGATGTCTATTACGATACGGCATTACAGCCAGCAGCCAGAACGGGCATGCCCTATCGCTGGACCAACGGAAAAACACAGATATGGCTTCAGGCAGACCAGATGCTGATCCGTAATGGGAATGGTCCACTGCACGGCCTTTATGCAATTGCCGGCTTTACGAAAAGTCAGGGCAACAACAGCCCCTATACGTATCAGGTTTATGCCGGGTTTGTAGACAGAGGCCTCATCCCTAGCCGTCCGCAGGATACAATGGGTGTGGAATGGTCAGAAACATTTGCGAGTTCGCAACTGGTAGCATCACAATGGATCCGGTATCGACAAGGTTTATCTCTGCCCGGAAATGCAGATTATCCGCAGAGTCACCTCACGACGTTTGAAGCAACTTACAATATTCACGTTTTCCGTGGCCTTTCGATCCAGCCGGACTATCAGCATATCTGGAGAACCAATCTTCAGAAAAACAAGCCAGAGGTTGATGCGCTTGGCCTGAAGATCCATGCTGTTCTCTAGACATTGAGTCCCGTGTTAATATCGAAACTTTCCCGGGCACGTTGACAAAAAGATTTGATCCAGAACTTTGCGGCGGCGAGATCGAAGAAGTTCCTGAACCGTCAGATGGTCAAGCATTCACTGCTCTCCATAAAGAACAGCTTTGAGCCACATCCGCTGCAACGTGAAAAGCTATTTTATCAACGAGGTCTAAATCATCCTGGATCTGAGAAGGCTTTTTGTAAATTCATGACTGGGATTTTTGAAGATATGATTTATCTCCCCGTGTTCTACAATTTTACCATCCTGCATTACAACAACATTGTCGCTCATCTCTTTTATAACTCCCAGATCATGAGAGATAAATAAATAAGCGATTTTCAAACGCTCCTGGAGCTCCTTTAACAATTCCAATACTTGTGCTTGCACAGAAACATCCAAAGCTGAAACAGGCTCGTCACAAACAATCAATTTAGGTTTGCCCGCGATAGCCCGCGCGATGGCAATACGTTGGCGTTGCCCCCCCGAAAGCTGGAGAGGGTGACGGCGAGAAACGTCCGGTGTTAGGCGTACCAGCGCCAGAAGTGCCGTAATCCGTTCCGGAAACTCCGTCTGTGGGATGTTGTTGGCTTCAAGCGCATCGGCAAGAATGCGCTGAACAGTCCAACGTGGATCAAAAGAACTCAGGGGATCTTGATAGACAATCCCCATTTCATGCCGATGCGGCCGATGCTCTCGTTCATCTACGCTCCGGTGAGTATCAGCACATATCCCGTTCCAAATTTTTCCATCAAACCATACATTACCTGCATCAGGCGCCAGAAACCCGGTTACAATTCTTGCAGTTGTAGTCTTCCCAGAACCAGATTCACCTAAAATACCGAGCGTTTCCCCTCTCCGAAGGGTAAAGCTGACATGATCTACCGCGGTCCGCGATGACCCTTGTGACTTAGGGTAATGCTTGAGGATGTCTTTCACGACGAGCAGAGGGGGGTCATCTTCCGTTTGCTGAACTGAGGGACGCTGCGGTTTGTGCTGTTGCCCTGGGATCGAACTCAGTAGCAAACGCGTATACTCCTGAGTGGGGCTCTTTAGAATTTGGGCCGCCTCTCCCTGCTCTATTAGTCGGCCTTCTTTGACCACGATAATTGTGTCTGCAACCTGAGACACGGCTTCAATGTCATGGCTGATCAGTAAAATCCCGTGCCCTGCATCCCGTAAGTCACGGAATAGTTCCAGAACATGCGAAACGGTGCTGGCGTCCAACGCCGTGGTTGGCTCATCTACAATGATGATCCCGGGGTTTAGGGCTATCGCAGAGGCAATGAGAGCCCTTTGACGCAGCCCTCCAGACAGTTCATTCGCGCGCTCCTGCAAGCGCGTTTCAGGGTCAGACACCGCGCTATTTCTGAGCAGTTCCAGAACTCGCTCCCGCCGCGCCCTGCGATGACGCCAACCCCGCAACTGGCCGTGAACCGTCAGAGCTTCTTCTATTTCCTGCCCAATAGTTCGCAACGGGTCGAGCGACGTCAACGCGTCCTGAAGCACAAAACCTATCTCTTTTCCGCGAAGTTCGCTCCAGCCCTCCTCACCCAAGTCCAGGAGATCAAGATCGCCGAGACGCAAGCTCTGTGCTGTAATCTGGGCTCGATCACCCGCCAGCCCAACAAGACTGCGCGCGGTCACGCTTTTTCCTGAGCCAGATTCACCAACCATGGCCAGAATTGTGCCGGGTTTTATCTGAAAAGAGAGATCATGTACGACCTGCTTTCCCTCAAATGATATGGAGAGTTTTTCGACCGTCAGTTCCTGTCCGATCATAGCATGTACCTCATGAGGGTCTGCCTTCGAGGCGACGTTGTAGGAAGCGCCCTAAGATTGTTGTGGACAGCACAGTCAGCACGATGAAAAGGCCTGGAAAGAGAGTCAGCCACCAGGCATCAGCGATGAAATCGCGCCCCATGGACATCATGGTTCCCCATTCTGGCGTGGGGGGTGGTGCGCCAAGCCCCAGAAAAGACAGTCCTGCCGCCCAGACAATCGTCTGGCCAACCCCCATGGTTGCGGTTACAACGAGCGGACGGAGCGCATTGGGTAGAACATGTCGTCGAATGATGGAAAATGGCGTGTGGCCAAGGGCACGGGCAGCTTCCACATATCCTGAGTGCCTTACCGACAGCACCTGACTGAAGACCATCTTGCCGTAGCCCGGCGTAGCGGCGATCCCGATCGCCAAGGCCAGTGGCCCTGCCCCCGTCCCAAGACTGGCGGAGAAAAGAAGCGCCAGTATCAATGCAGGAAACGAAAACAGCACATCTATAACGGCGCCAGTGCCTTTTTGAAGCCACTGAGGACCTAGCCCGCCTGCCAGTCCAAGGATGATCCCACCAGAAAAACTGATTGCGACGGCCCCTGCCCCCACCAGAAGGGACTGCCGTGCGCCATGAATAACGCGTGTCAGAATGTCGCGGCCAGACTGGTCTGTTCCGAAGGGGTGGTTCCAGTCTGGGGATAAGAAAGCGTGTCGTGGAGCAATAGCATAGGGATCAGTTGCGCTGATCGCGTTTGGAATGATGGCTGAGACCAGAAGAAAAACCAGAAAGCCTGATGCGGGAAGGATTGCAATTGGAAGCTGCCTCCACGCGATAAGCTTTTTCGGGGCTATAATCATAAGGATGCTTTCCGCCCCCGAGATGTCGCAAGGCGCGGATCGACCAGTTCATGGATGAGTTCGATCATCAAGCTGGCAAGTATGTATGCAACTGTGACGAACAGAACGATGCCGGTTGTTAGGGGCATGTCCTGCGCGGAAACGGCATAAACGAGCGTGCGTCCAAGTCCTTTTCGTGAAAAAATGGCTTCAATGACGGCTGTTTCACCGAGAAGCGCGCCAAGAGCCCACGCTGAGAGCGCAATACCGGGAAGAAGCGCGTGACGCAGGGCATGGCGCCGCAAGACCTGCCCCATGCTTAGGCCTCGCATTCTCGCACTCAGGATGAACGGTTGATCGAGGGCAATCTCCAAAGACTCACGCGTGACCTGAGCCAGAAATCCTCCCAGAGGAATAGCAAGGGAAAGTGCTGGCATAATGAGGGAGGCCAGCGAAGAACTCCCCGCAGGCGGCAGCAGGTGCAATCTGAACGCAAATATCCAGAGCAGCACAATTCCAAGCCAGAACGGCGGGAGCGCTGCGGCAGAGATGTCGAGAGAGGCTCCAAGGCTCGAGAGTACTCTCCCGCGGCGGACTGTGCAGAATACTGAAATCAGTGCGAGAGCCCAGGCAAGGAAGAGCGAAAGGGAGGCGAGTGCCAGCGTAGGCAGAATCTGCTGGCGCAAAACCTCCGCAACACGCAGGTGCTGACTGAAGGAAGCCCCTAAGTCCCCATGAAGGAGCCGCCATATATAGAAACCATATTGCACAATAAGAGGACGATCGAGGCCGTACTCCCTGGTGATCGCCGCGACAGCACCGGGTGTAGGGTTGGCCATGGCCCCACCGAGGATGATCGTTGCCGGATCACCGGGCATCATGCGCACAGCGAGAAATGTTAGTGTTGCAGAGGCGAAAAGCATGCCGAGACTCAAGCCAATCCGGCTGATCAGGCGCTGGGAAGCCAAGCGTTTCGTCATGGTGTCATCCAGGCATCATGAAAATTGATGACGCGTAACGAGGGCTCAATGCGTCCACCATGAACATTGCTGAACACCCCCAGACGCGTGGTCTGCGAATACGTCGTGATTTGAAGATGTGCCTTAGCGATGATCTCTTGCGCTCGCTGGTAAAGCGCCTTTCGCTGCTGCGGGTCCTGCGTGGCCAATGCCTGTTCCACCACCTCGTCGAAGATCGGGCTGCTATAGCCGGAAGCGTTCTGGTGAATACCGTGCTGAAAATGGTTGGTGAATGCAGAACCGAATACGATGCGAAGGACATCTGGAGTATTCGTGTTCCAATATCCAATCCGCACATCGTAATCCCAGGCATCACTCCGCGCGATGTTGGCAGTCTCGCTTAGGGGCTCCAGCCGGACATCAAAGCCGGTTTGACGCGCAGTAGCTTGTACCTGCTCCCAAAGGGTACGATCAGCGGGTGCCAGAACCGTGGAGATCGGAATGTGCACAGTTAATCTTCTGCCGTCACGGAGGCGATATCCCTCAGAATCCCGGTTTTTCCAGCCAGCTTTCTCCAAAAGCTCGTTGGCACGCTTCGGATCATAATCCTTGGTATGCTCAAAATCCGGACTGTAATCTGGTGTGGAGGGGCTCAGCGGGCCTCCAGCGCGCGCATAATGGTGGAAAAATATGCTTCCTAACGCACCATCAATATCTGCGGATCGAATGAACGCTTCACGGACACGGATGTCATTAAACGGCGGCCGAAGCGTGTTCAGGGTCCCGTTCGTAGGATTTCCCGGTCGATCGGCCATCAGCAATGACACGTCCGGGTTGGACTTTGCCGGAGTTTCGCCCTCAGGCGGCACACTATCAATGACGCCCACCTCGCCCGCCTGAAGCATGGCAAAACGGACTGACGGCTCAGCAACGAAGCGCCAGATAATTCCGTCAAGCCAGGCAGGCCCTTGGTGCTGCGCTGTGGGAGGCGCCCATGCATAAGCTGGGTTTCTCCTGAGGACGACCTCACTCTGATGATCCCAGTGGGCAATAATGAACGGGCCAGACCCTACGGGGCTCTGGCAGTTCACATCGCGAGGGCGGGCTAAAGCTGCGGGAGACTCAATACCCAGAAAGCCTTGAGCCAGAACATTTAAGAAAGCGGAATACGGCGAGGACAGGTGAACCGCTGCCGTATAAGGATCGAGAATGTCGGTCCGAGTGTATTGGCGGATATAACCGCCCGCAGTACCTGACTGTGTGGCGGGATTCACCATATGGTCCAAATTGCGTTTTACAGCCGCTGCATCGAACTTTGTCCCATCGGTAAAGGTCACGTCGTGCCGGAGATGAAAGACATACGTTAGGCCGCCGTCCGCTATTTCCCATGACGTTGCAAGCCAGGGATGAATGGTGCCCTGCTCGTCCATCGATACGAGCCGGTCCAGATACTGCTCGGCGATATAGACCTGCGGCATATCTCCATACACATGGGGATCCAGGCACAGAGGCTCGCGCTCCGTTGCAAAGACGAGAGTACCGCCTTTGTGGGGTGCTGATCCCTGATGCGTGTTCGGATGCCGCGTTTTACTGTCGGTATCATGCCGATAGAACAGGACAGCCAAGCACGCTACCACCGGAATAAGTATCAGAGCCGGCCTGCGATTATGAAATCTGGTCATGCTCTTAAAACCAGCACGGATGAGCGAATATCTGACCAATGAACTGTCTTGGGAAAGAACCAATGCCTCATCAGAAGTGCCTTCCCAGGTCACTGAGGTGTACAGTCACGCCGCCAAACACACTGAATCCGTCACCCGGGTAAAACATTGCGGAATCAGTATGGTTTAGATTGTAGGCAGTATAAGCTGCAGTAGCGTAATGCTTGTTTCCGAGATTTCGGAAATCAAGAAAAGTGCTCCAGATTTTGCTTTTTGCCTCATAACCGAGCTTCAGGCCGAAAATCCCATATCTGGGTGCCTTCAGTGTATTGGCGTAATCGACATAATAGCTTGAGGACGACCTGAAATCGAAGTTCGCATAGAACCCCAGAGGATTATTATACTGGAGTTCGGCTTGATATTGCCATGTCGGGATCGACGGCAGCTTGTTTTGCCCAAGAAGGGAATCATGTCGGTAATAAAAGTCATTGACCGTAAGCGCCTGACGGAAGGACAAGGCGCCATATTGATGCAGATTAAAGAGTTTCGTTGAGAGCCCGGCTTCAATGCCCTGATGAATTGTCGGGCTTGCGTTAGACGTTCTGGTAATCTCGGCTGTTGTATTTGTCGCGCGTGTAACGACGACGGACAGCAGCTCGTCTTTAACCCAACTCCGATAAAGGGTTAGATTTCCGTCGAATATGCCGACATGACCTCGGATACCAATTTCCGCCGAGTTAGCCCGCTGGGCTTTCAATGGCCCTACAGTTCCCGTGTCATTATAAGGGCTGCCCCCTTTGACATCATGGTAGTTCCACGTCACCGGAGGGTCGATCAAGCGACTGAAGTTGGCGAAGACGTCAATGTCCGGATTAATTTCATACCGTAAACCGACGCGCGGCGTAATGAAGACATTATTATAGTGCTCACGGCTCTGAAGCGCTGAGTTCGGTATCAAGCGGTCAACAACGCGAATATTGCGATCAACCCAGATGACTGAAAAGCCGCTAGTCAGCCAAAGCCGATTGAAAATATTGAAATTATTCCCGGCCGCAAAAACCAGATCATGTGATCCGCCGTATTTGACCCGCTGGTGCAGCGTCCAGTCTTCTCTATTATAAGTCGTGGATGGGACGGACGACGTATAATATCGAGAGTCTCCCGACACCATATGCACATCACTCAGAATAAAATTGCTTTCAATCTTCCGCCCGAGAAGACGATCACTCCGGTTATATTTGACAGAATTGTTAATGTCCGTGGAACGCCACAGGTTAAACTGCTGCGTATTTGTCCCGTTAAAGAGCGGATAATCGTTCCACGTTATGCCGTATTCCAACCTGGAATCATCATCGAAAATGTAATTGGTTTTAAATCCCAGCATAGTGCTTCTGGTCGGGCGCCCTCCCCAGTCGTTTGGATTAATGCTGGGGCTTTTGCGAAGTTGGGCCAGTGTCAGCAGGCCACCATAATGGCCGAACCCCTCGTCCCATTTAAAAATAAGTCGTGCAGACAGTTTGTCGGTGAAGCGGTAGCCTAGATTTGCGACAACATCGGTACGATGCATCGCCGTATAGCTTTGGAAGCCCTGTCGGTTGGTTCGCGCTACAGTGACGTAATAATCGCCTTTCTTGTTGCTGAACGTCCCCCCCTGACTGACCTGTTCTTTCAGTGTGCCGTAGCTGCCAGCTTCGAAACGGGCCATGAACCCGGGCGCAGAGACCCCGGTATGTGTTACGAAATTGATGCCACCACCAAGAGCGGTCGCGGCGTAGTCGAACGCGTTGGCACCATAAAGGACTTCTGTGCGCTGATATCCGGTATTGTTGAGGCGATCTTCCTGAAATCCTCCCACACCGCTGACAGTCAATCCATCAATCAGGTATTTCATTCCGAGGCTGTAACCTCCATAGAATACCCCTGCGCCCGATCCTCTTATGGAGATCTTGTTTCCGGTGCTTCCACTGGTTGCTTGCGCGAAAATACCAGGCTGAAACGCCAAAGTGTCCTCAAGCGTGGCTGACCGCCCTTTCTCAACTTCCTTGCTGCTGATAACCGTGAAATTTCCCGGCACCTTTCTCATGCGCTTTTCGGCTGTGCGGACGCTATTCGACCCAGTGACACTGATATCCTCGCTCTTTGAATGAGGAGAAATTGCGTCGCCTTTTAAGCGCTTCGGAGCAGCCGGAGTGTTGGGACGACTGACCGCCGGTCCGACATGAAGGGCTCGCGGACCAGAGCGTTTGTTCCTTTCGGCATCTTGGGCAATAGCCGTGGGAATCATGGTGCATGTTGAAAGGACGGTCATGCCAAGGAGGAGAATGCGTGTGTGCCGCTCGTAGAAGGCTTTCATGACTCGTTTCTCAACATTTGGGTGATATCTCGGAACATAAAAATCGACCGTCCGGAGGCGCATTTCCTACCGACGATTCCTTTATTCACATATCAAAATGTATGAACGTTAATAACAACGTATTTTTAATGTTGTATTAAAAATACGCCATTGACCCCCATGAAACCTAGGGAAAGAGCCGTTCTTTGAGTTCCTATTGAAATAATTAATGGGAGAGATGACGAATTAAAAATTACACTTATCTCAGTTTGGTGCGCATCATGAACTACGAAAACTAGTTAATTCCGCCTTATATTCGTTAGGTGTCGTTATATGTCCTCTTCCGCCAATTTCGTCTCTGCCAGAGAACGCTTTCAGCCGATCATAGAAACGATAACGCGTGCATCACGGGAGTTCGAGCACGACCCCGCGCTTGTGAGAAGCATTGTGCAGGATCTGAAAACTGCGGGACTGGGACGCGTCCGTCTTCCAAGTAAATTGGGCGGGTATGGAGCTTCTTTGAAACAGAGCTTCACCCTACTGAAAGAGCTAGCGACAGCAGATTCCAACCTTCCACAAATTTTCCGTGCTCATTTTGCCTTTATTGAAGGCAGGCTCCGCCATTCACACAAATCTGCCGAATGGTTTGACCGCATCCGTGATGGCGCTCTTTTTGGCGCGGCGATGGCGGAACGCTCAGACGAAACGGGCGTGTCGACGCAACTGAGTTCCGACGGACAGGAGTATCGCCTGAATGGTACAAAGTACTATTCGACTGGCACCCTCTATGCTGACTGGATCATTGTCTGGGCCGCAGAGGGAGAACAGCGCGCGCATGTTCTGGTCCCTTCAGAGGCCTCAGGTGTCACACGAATTGACGACTGGGACGGTTTTGGTCAGCGCCTGACCGGCAGTGGGACAACTGTTTTTGACAACGTTCTAATTGCTCCAACCCAAATTCTGGATCGCTCCGAGCCCGGAAATATTCCTGCGCATTCTTATCTCGCCGCTTACTATCAGCAGTTCCATTTGGCAGCATTGGCAGGAATTTCAGCCGCTGTACTGCGTGATGCGATTGACTTTGTGCGACCCAGAACACGAACTTTCGGTGTTCCAGGCAAAGTTATCCAACGGGAAGATTCCGTTGTTCAGGGCGTCGTTGGGCGACTGTCTGCTCTTGCCTTCTCAACGTCTGCTCTGGTCGATCGCGTTTCGGACGCTTTGACGGAGGCTGAGCCCGCATGGCTAAGGGGCGATACCGAAAGCGTGACGTTTAGCGAGGCAGAAGAAGCCGCCTTCAAAGCGCAGCAAATCGTTATTGATCAAACGCTTGAAGCCGCAAATTTACTTTTCGAAGTTGGCGGCGCATCGGCCACCAGTCAGAACAGAAATCTGGATCGCCATTGGCGCAATGCTCGCGTTCTGTCCTCACATAACCCTGCGGCCCAGCGCCGTCGGGAACTCGGGGATCTGGCCTTGAACGATACCCCTCTTTGGACGCCGTACCGTGAAGGCCTGAAGAAAAGTCTCACCAAGGAGCCGGCATGAGTAAGGCATCGGCCCCTAAGCAGTTAAAAGTCAATCTCTTCGAGATGGCCTGCGTGAGTCACATCGTCCACGGAATGTGGACGGCGCCTGACAACAATCGCCACCGTTTTGGAGAAATGGCATTCTGGCTGGAGCAAGCGCGCCTCGCGGAAGACGCAGGTTTCGACGCAATTTTTCTTGCCGATGTCATCGGGGTTTATGACCGTTTTAACGGACTTGACCCTGCCCTTCGGCTCGGCGTGCAGATTCCCAACCTTGATCCACTCTCCCTGATCCCGGCTATGGCCGCTGTCACCACGCGGCTGGGGTTCGCCGCGACATTCTCAACGACTTATGAGCCACCGTTTGCCTTTGCCCGACGTATGAGCACGCTGGATCTTCTGACCGGAGGGCGCGTTGGCTGGAACATTGTGACCTCCTACCTGCCAAACGCCGCCAGAAACTTCGGCCTTGCAGACGAAATCGAGCACGACGAGCGCTATGAGCGGGCTGAGGAATATCTTGAGGTTCTCTACAAGCTCTGGGAGCAGAGCTGGGACGAAGACGCTCTGGTCATTGATCGTGAGAACGACGTGTTCACACACCCGGATCGCGTTCATTACATCAACCACAAGGGTCGGCATCATCAGGTTGAGGGGCCACATCTTGTGCAGCCCACACGCCAGCGCACGCCCGTTTTATTTCAGGCGACCGGGTCCAAGCGTGGCCTGGAATTTGCAGCCCGCCATGCGGAGGCCGTTTTCATTGGTGGCCGTACACGCGAGGAAATTCGCCATAACATCGCCCAGACACGCGAACAGGCGGCTCTAAACGGTCGAGACCCCAGCGACCTGAAATTCTACGTCATGGCCGGGCTCATCGCTGGGAATACAGAAGTCGAGGCTCAGGAGAAGCTGAACCGCTACCGTGAGCGCTATAGCGTTGAGGCCGCTCATGTCCACGCGCAGGCCGAGATTGATTTGCGGAATTTTGACCGCTCCCTGACCATTGGTGAGGCACTTGAACAGTCGGGGCGTCCATTTGGAAACATGGGACGCCGATTTGGCTCTGATCAGACAGTTGGCAGCGCGCTGGATCAGATTGCCAGCTTTGAACAGGGCCGTTTTTTCGTCGCCGGCACCCCGTCTCAGATCGCGGATGCCGTCGAAGACTGGCTCGACAAAGATGGCATCGACGGGATTAATCTCCGCCAATACCACACGTTCGAGACGGCCAGGGATTTTGGAGAGCTGATTGCTCCGGAACTCCGCAAGCGTGGTCGCCTGCCAGAGCGCAACACCCCTCCGGAGACATTCCGTCATCGCCTGTTCGGTTTTGATCGCCTTCCCACAAGCCATCCCGCCCATCAGGCCACCCTCCCCGTTTACGCCCAGACAGCGAGTTTCTCATGAGCACAAATGCCGCCATCGGGGGTGTCCCCGAGAAAATCAACGTTCTTTGGTTCCTTCCAACTCATGGAGACAGCCGATATCTGGGAACGCAGGAAGGTGGCCGCAGCGTTGACCTGCCTTACCTCCAACAGGTCGCACGGGCTGCGGACAGTTTGGGATATTACGGCGTCCTCCTCCCCACAGGGCGGAGTTGCGAAGATTCCTGGATCGTTGCGTCCTCCCTTATTACGTCCACTGAACGGCTGAAATTTCTTGTGGCCGTGCGCCCGGGGTTACAATCTCCAACCTTTGCAGCACGCATGACAGCGACACTGGATCGGCTATCTGGCGGCCGTCTTCTGATTAATGTTGTAACGGGCGGAGATCCCAAGGAAAACGAAGGGGACGGTCTCTTTTTCGACCATGCCACCCGCTACGAAATTACTGACGAATTTCTGTCGATCTACTCTCGCCTTCTGAAGGGTGACACCGTCAATCACGAGGGCAAGCACTTCCATATTGCGGATGGCCAGATCCTTTATCCGCCACATCAGGCTGGCGGTCCGCCTCTGTATTTCGGCGGATCTTCTGAGGCTGGAATTCAGGTCGCGGCCAAGCGGATCGACAAGTATCTGACGTGGGGAGAGCCACCGGAACTTGTTAAGGAAAAAATTTCCCGTGTTCGCGAGGCCGCAGCTCGTGAAGGACGCGAAGTCAGTTTCGGGATCAGGTTTCATGTCATCGCTCGTGAGACAACTGAAGAGGCCTGGGCCGCGGCAAACCGTCTGATCTCCCGCCTTGATGATGCGACCATCGCGCAGGCCCAGTCTGTATTCTCAAGGCTAGACTCTGTAGGGCAGTCCCGCATGAGCGCCCTGCATGGCGGACGACGGGACAAGCTGGAAGTCAGTCCCAACCTCTGGGCTGGCGTCGGGCTGGTCAGAGGCGGAGCTGGCACGGCTCTGGTGGGTGATCCGGCCACCATTGCTGAACGCATTGATGAATACAGACGCGCTGGCTGCGACAGCTTCATCCTTTCCGGATACCCTCATCTGGAAGAAGCTTACAGCTTTGGCGAACTGGTCCTTCCGCTCCTTCCGACTGCCCATCCGACACGGGCAGCAGGCGGTCAGAACAATATGGGTCCGTTTGGCGAGACGATTGCCAACTCCTATCGCCCGGCCCAAGCCTCTTCATGAACGCGGAAGTCCAGCTCAACCGTCTGCCAGTTTCTGCCCCTGTAGCAATTATCGGTGGCGGAGCGACCGGCACGATGATTGCGTACCATCTTCTTCGCAAACGCCGAGATCTGGGTGCTGGTAGCGTTGTGATCTTCGAGCCTCGCCCCCGGTTGGGCGCAGGCGTCGCCTATGGCAGCAAGGACCCGCAGCATCGAATCAATGTGCCCGCTTCGCGGATGAGCATCGATACAGAGAGACCTGACGACTTTGCGGACTGGTTCAAATGGCACAGTCATAAAACCTGTGATCCGGAAGCATTCTTGCCCTCTGGAGACGTTTATCCGACGCGTGCAGAGTTTGGTCGTTATCTTTTTGAGAGAATAACGCCATTTCTCGTCAATGAGACACTTCAGCATGTTCAGGACACTGTGGTGTCTGTACAGCATACCGGCAAGTACTGGCAGATCCAGACCGCCCACGGCGCGATTTATACTTCTGCCTATGTTGTCATTGCGACTTCGCATCCTGCCCCAGCGCTGCCGACCCCACTCAAAGGGATCGCGCACGATCCGCGAGTAATCTCTGATCCGTGGGCAAAAGATGTCTTCAAGACCATAGACCCTCGGGCACGGATTGCCATTATAGGTACCGGGCTCACGATGGCAGATGTTGTGGCAACTCTCGCAGCACAGGGGCATCTTGGCTCTATCACTGCGGTCTCTCGCCGTGGTCTGCGCTCCCGAGGGCATTCACATGGGCCTGCCAGTCTATTTGGGGATTTTTCCACCAACCCCGAACAGACGGCGCTAGGTCTGCTCAGGCGCATTCGCGAGACCCTTGCTTCGGCCTCTGAAAGGCCATGGCAAGACACGCTTGATGCTGTACGTCGCCAAGGGAAGACCATCTGGACGGCTCTGCCGGTCGTTGAACAGCGTCGTCTTGTCCGCCACCTTCGACCATTCTGGGATGTCCATCGTTTTCGGATCGCACCACAGGTCGAACGCGCTTTAAACCTGAGATCAGAAACAGGGTTACTCACAGTGCTTGCTGCTCGGCTTGAGAGCGCAGAAGCCGCCCCTGATGGCCTTACTCTACACCTTCGGGAGCGTGGGGGACGAAGCCGCACGGTTCCTGCAGACATCCTGATCAATACCACCGGCCCTGACCATGCAGGCATTCTAACCAAGCCTGGTTTCCTTTCCCGTCTGGCTCAGGAGGGCTTTGTGCAGAGAGATCCTGTTGGTCTCGGGCTTTGGACCGACAAAGATCACTCCGCACTTGTCGACGGCCTGCCAGTGTCGGGCCTCCTTGTCGCTGGCCCGCTTTCCCGCGGGACTTTCGGTGAGTTGATGGGCTTCCCGGAGGTAACGGCCAATTCCCAGTCTGTAGCCTCCAGGCTGGCCGATATCCTTCAGATCTCGACATACTCTGAACAGGTGCATTCATGACGTCTGCTCAAAATGCCACATCCGGCATGCCTCGCCCTATAATCCGTCATGCTGATGATGTTTCTGCCATCGTCAACGCAGGACCTCAGGGCGGCGGTCACGCAAACATCATTGTTGCCCTTGCTCTCGGTGGCGTCTTTCTCGACGCCTATGACCTGACAACGCTGTCTTACGGCATTGGTGACGTACAGAAGCACTTTGGTCTCACGACATCTGCCACAGGCATGGTTGCAGCAGCAATGAGTGCCGGGACAATTGTCGGGAGCATTGCAGGCGGATGGCTGACTGACCGGATTGGTCGATACGCCGTTTTCATGGCGGATATGATCTGCTTTGTCATCGCCGCCCTCGTGGCAGGCATGGCCCCCACTGCCACCATCCTGATCCTTGCCCGTTTCGCGATGGGTTTTGGTGTCGGAATGGACCTGCCTGTCGCCATGGCGTTCCTGTCGGAGTTTTCAAAGCTCAGCGGAAAAGGAAGCAAAGCAAGCCGAGCTGCAGCATGGTGCCCAACGTGGTACGCCGCCTCTTCACTGTGCTTTTTCCTCGTTTTTGCCCTTGATGCGGTCGTTCCTGCCGCCCATCCGGATTGGCTATGGCGCGCTTCACTGGCATTCGGGGCGCTTCCTGCGCTTCTGATCATCCTCGTCCGTAACCGATACATGAGTGAATCCCCTATCTGGATCGCCCGGAACGGCGATCTGGAGAAAGCAGCGGAGATTTTACGGGCGTCTCATGGCATTGATCCCGTTCTTCAGATTGAAGCTCCGCCTATCCGGCCACAACCTCATGGGATTGCCCCGCTCTTCCGTCAGCCCCTGCTCAAACGTGGAATTCTTGTCAGTACCATTTCCATTGTCAGTGCTTATTCGTACGCGGCAATCGCGTTTGGGGCGCCGAGTTTGCTCGCAGGAATGCTGCACCTCGACCGTAAGCAGGTTCTGATTACATCAATTATCCTGAACCTTGTCTTTGCATTTACGGGCGGTTTGATCGGGGTTCGTCTGGCGCGGTACGTGTCGTCGCGCAAGGTCAATATCGTTGGATATATTCTTCAGGCTGTTTCCATAGGAACGCTGGCGATTGTCGGCACACCACACTCCACGGCAGGTGTCATAGCGGTTCTCGGTGGCTTCGCTGGGTATCTCTTCGGTCAAGGCTTCGGACCCGGCTGCCAACAGATGATCTACGCCACTCTCACCTACCCGACCGAAATCCGGGGCGTGGGAATTGGCATGAACCGGCTCATTTCTGGCCTGGGTGCCACCATGGCCATGTGGGCTCTACCCAGCCTCTACGCAAATTTCGGAACGAACCTTTTCTGGTTCATTTTGAGCGCCCCTCTGATCGGTCTGACATTGCATCAGGTGATCCGTTGGGATGTCTTCAATTATGACCCGGATGGCGACGACACATTGAAGGGCGTCCTGAGGCCAGCCGCCCGACAAGACACCTCTCTTCAGCACTCAGCCCTCTTCAATCAGGGCTGAGTGAACTGAGCCGCATTTTCACGTCGCAACACCCCGCCGTCCTACCGTGATCGTTGTTAAGGAGCGCATGTGTCTTTTATCCCCGTAAACGCATTTGATATGAATTGCGTCTCCCATCAGGCAAGCGGCCTATGGCGGCATCCGGACGATCAGTCATGGCATTACAACACCATCGGATACTGGACGAACTTGGCGAAAACGCTTGAACGTGGACTGTTCGACGGCCTTTTCATCGCAGATGTTCTTGGCATCTACGATGTATATGGAGGCGGCCCGGAAGCGGCATTACGCAATGCGTCTCAGGTTCCCGTCAATGATCCGGCCATGCTGATTTCCGCCATGGCCGCTGTGACTGAGAATTTGGGTTTCGGGCTGACGGCAACCCTCTCTTTCGAACATCCCTACCCCTTTGCTCGCCGCATCAGCACCCTGGATCACCTTACCAACGGGCGGATGGGGTGGAACATCGTAACGGGTTATCTGAACAGCGCCGCAAAAGGCGTTGGTCAGCAACAACAGACATCCCATGATGAGCGTTACGATGTCGCGCGTGATTATATGCAGGTTCTTCGAGGTCTGTGGGAAAAAAGCTGGGAGGACGGCGCCGTCCGTCGGGACAGAGAAAGTGGGATCTTTACGGATTCCACAAAGGTTCATCGCCTTCAGCATAAAGGAAAATACTTTGAGGTAGATGCAATTCATCTCTGTGAACCCTCACCTCAGCGAACACCCGTCCTCTATCAAGCCGGAACTTCCAGTAAAGGGCGGGCTTTTGCCGGAGATTACGCTGAATGCGTCTTTATTGCTGGCCCATCCAAAGAAGTGGCGAAACATGCCGTTTCAGGGCTGGAAGCAGAGCTCCAGCGCACTGGGCGGTCACGGAAATCACTCAAGATTTTCTCTCTCGTAACCATCGTAACGGCCGAAAACGATGAGGCCGCTTTAGAAAAATGGGCGGAATACAGAAAGTATGTCAGTCACGAAGGTGCTCTGACGCTCATGTCAGGATGGACCGGGATCGATTTTTCGACCTTCGATCTCGATGATCCTGTCCGTCATATTCGTAATGACGCCATTCACTCCGCCATCGATGCCTTGACCGTTGTAGATCCCAAACGGGTGTGGACCGTAAGGGAACTCGCAGAACATGCGGCAATCGGGGGCATGGGCGTAACGTTCGTTGGTGGTCCGCAGAAAGTCGCAGATCAGATTGAAAAATGGATTGAAGACACAGGTATTGACGGTCTCAATCTCGCTTACGCCATCACCCCAGGAAGCTTCGAGGACTTCGTGACTTATATCGTGCCAGAGCTTCAAAAGCGTGGCCGTTACAAGACACAATATCAACCCGGAACTCTACGGGAAAAGCTCTTCGGAACATCTGAACCACAATACAACACGGCGGCTCCATGACTGATACACGCGCCATTATCAAGCGTCGCCACCTACTTTTTGGCACTCTTGCACTCACCCTTGCTTCGCCAGCTCGCGCAGCAACACCGGTTATCCGCATCGGCTATCAGCGCTACAGCACCCTGGTTATTCTCAAAGCATCTGGCGCCTTGGAAAAGGCATTGGCTGGCCGCGCGAATGTCGTGTGGTCAGAATTCGTGGCTGGCCCACAGCTCCTGCAGGCACTTGTCGCGGGAGCACTTGATTTGGGACAGACCGGCGATGCTCCGCCAGTGTTTGCAGCCGCCGCAAGCCCCGGTGCACTTTTCTATGTCGGACATGAGCCTCCTGCCCCACTAGCCGAAGCCATTCTTGTCCCCAAAGACAGTTCGATCCGCACCGTCGCGGACCTAAAGGGCAAGCGGATCGCTCTCAATCGCGCGTCCAACGTCCATTGGTTTCTTCTTCAGGTTCTCCATAAAGCTGGGCTATCTTTTCATGATATCAAACCCGCCTATCTCACGCCTCCCTCTGCTCGCTCAGCCTTTGAAAGCGGCCAGATCGATGCATGGGCAATATGGGACCCCTATCTATCCGGAGCGCTGTCCAGTGGGCCACGCATTCTGACAACCGCACAGGATATGGTCGCCAATCGAGAGTTTTTCCTGGCTCGCCGTGGATTTTCAGAAAGTCAGCCTGATCTTCTTCGGGAAGCACTTCACCAGATCGCTCAAACGGATGTCTGGGCACAAATCCATAAGCCCGAAGTTTCCCATCTTCTCGCAACACAAACAGGACTGCCGTACGATACGGTATATTCTGCAATCAAGACACGTGATTTTGGTTATGCGCCTATGAGCGCGGATATTATTCAGGAACAGCAACAGGTTGCTGACGGTTTTTTAAAAGAAGGACTTTTACCTTCACGCATCGATATCGCTTCAGCAGTCTGGAAATGATCATCAGAAGCGTAAAAAATTTCACTAACGATCGCGCCAAAAGAGCCATTGAAAGGAACGGTTCAGGCTGCGTTAGCCGTTTCACTTTTTAAGACGGAATTCCATCACCGCCCTTATCACTCAGAGATTTTCATATAAGACCTGATTAATAA
>NZ_JBDOBO010000021.1:0-43775 GCF_047723935.1 Gluconobacter sp. | reverse complement strand
TTATAAATCAAACCAAATATAAAAACGAAAAAACCAAAAGATCAAGTAAT
This sequence comes from Gluconobacter sp., assembly GCF_047723935.1. NCBI lineage: Bacteria > Pseudomonadati > Pseudomonadota > Alphaproteobacteria > Acetobacterales > Acetobacteraceae > Gluconobacter > Gluconobacter sp. The sequence goes on along the minus strand of NZ_JBDOBO010000021.1, from coordinate 43,725 downwards.
CGTGATCGTTTTTTGCTTGATGTTTATTGCTTTAAGAAATTTTAGACGTTAGCGTTTGGTTTCTGCAAACGTCCCAAGCATGGCCATTGTTCGTGTTTGCGAGAATGAAGATTTTAAGGAATAAAATCATGAGTAGTGCAGGAACTTATTATACGTATGTAACTGATGCTGAAGGTAATCCTGTCCTGGATACCAACGGCAATAAACAGATTGAAACAACCTGGACCATTACTGAAGAGACTGGCCTATTTGGTGCCAAGACAGGAAACTCGACAGTAACAGTTCAGGATTCTTCGGGACAGACCATTGAAACGCTTACTGGCGTCCCGGATGGTATCTTGGCTGCACATATCCAGACTGGAGCCAACGCTACAAATGGTAGCCTTCTGAGCGTCCTGGGTGGCCAATGGGTATCCGTTCCTGGATCCAGCGGGACGATTAATATTGTTCTTTCGGCCTTGTCTGCCCCTACTTTTACAATTGGCGGCACGACAAATATCAATTTCGTAGTCAATGCAGCAACCGCTATCACCATAGATATATATGGTGGAACGGCTTCTTTCTCAGGCGGCTTAGTTGCCGGCGCCCTAAGTGGTTCTACCATTAATATTGGCTATGGCGGAACTTATAATGGTAATACGCAGCTCATCAGCCTTCTTCAGGGTACAACCGTTAACTTTACCAGCGGCGGCGGGACCCTGGTTTTAAATGGTGGCGGTGTTTTCCTAAACTTATCAGGAACATCAATCACCGGGTATGACCCCAGATACAATACAATAGAAATTGAGAATACAGTCGCTCCGGTTTCGGGCTATGTGATTTCTGGATCTGGAACGTCCCGTACCATTACGCTTCAAGGAAGCGACGGCCAAGATATTGCCAGTTATTCCGTAACCCTTGCAGACGGCGCCAATGTTCCTACGGGCACCTTCGACAACGCTGCAAACTCACAGAATTTGGTAACCAACCCTCTAAGAATCACTTATTCTAATGGGAACACATATATTGGTGCCTGTTTTCTGGCAGGAAGCATGATCAAAACGCCAGATGGCGATGTAGCTGTTGAAGAAATTTTGGCTGGTGACAAAGTCATTGCATTCGATTGGAAAGAAGGCAAAAACGTTGTTCGTCCAGTTGTGTGGGCTGGAAAAACACGGGCGAGTATTCGCTATGGTCTACCCGACGATGAAGCTGGTTACCCTGTACGCATTCTACAGAATGCGATTAGCGATGGCGTTCCCTATAAAGACATGCTGATCACGCCAGAGCATTGCCTCTTTTTTAATGGCAAGTTCGTACCTGCACGTATGCTGGTAAATGGAGAGACTATTTTTTATGACAAAAGCATTACGTCATATGAATATTACCATGTAGAAACGGACCAACATTCTGTTATCATATCAGATGGTGTTCTCACGGAAAGCTATCTGGACACAGGCAATCGCCATACCTTTCGGCAGGAAGGAAATGTAGTGAATTTTGGAGGGCCTTTAAAAAGCTGGGAAGGCGACGCAGCGGCACCTTTGGATGTTGACCGCTCTTTTGTTGAGCCCCTGTTCCATCAGCTTCAAGAGCGAGCCAACAAAACTGCACAACTGTCGAAATCTGCAAAGCAATCCAATTTAACAAGCAATTCAGATCTTCATCTTGTTACTAATAACGGTACTGTTATTCGCAAGGCTCGTGAAGCCAACGGACGCATGGTCTTTATGATACCGGCCAGTGCCAAAACTGTACGCCTCGTGTCTCGTGCATCGCGCCCGTGCGACACTATCGGCCCTTTCGTTGATGACCGTCGTCAACTTGGAGTCCTCGTAGGCCAAATTACCCTTTTCGAAAACAGCCATTCCAAAAATCTTACGGATCACTATACCTCCGGAATTTTGGATGGCTGGAACAATCTGGAACAGGAAAATTTGCGCTGGACGACTGGAAATGGGTTTCTTGATTTGGGTAAGAGGTCTCCTGACAGTATTGCAATACTGGCTATCCAAGTGTTGGCCAGTGGCCCTTATTTGTTAAATGATACAACAAAAACAACCAGCGCAATTACGGCTTAATTCTAAATCCACAAGTATCCTTGCCCCATCCTTAAAAAGATGGGGCTAATCCAACTATCAGAAAAAATTTATTCCATTAATTTCCGAAGACACTCCAAGGTCAGGACGCATTGATCAGAGCCAGAAGATGACAATGGCAGCGAGTACAATGCCGGAGAAGAAAGTTGTGGGGTATCTGTCGTAGCCGGTCACAACGCGGCGGCAGTCCTTAAGACGTCCGAACATGATCTAGATGCAGTTGCGCCGTCTGCAGCGGCGCCTGTCGTTATTTGACAGCCTTGTTCCGGGATTTTTGGCCCGAGATGCAGGGCTTGATGCCCTTTTCCTGCAAGGCGTCCCTGAACCAGTCAACGTTATAACCCGATCTCTCGGCATCAATTGTGCTGCGGCAAGGCTGTCCAGACGGGTAGTGACACCGATATAATTACTGATCAGTCCCTCTTCCATGAAGAAACTGAGCGGTCATATGCCTTGATCGATGCGGTGTGCTTTAGGGTAAGTCGCATCAATCATGATGCTCTACTTTCCTCGCAACTAGGACGCCCATCATCTGAGCGAAAATCGCCAGTGGCCCACCAATGACACATCTGTCGTATACTTCGAAAAAAGAAAAAAACGAAGTGGGTCAGTAATGACCCACTCCCCCATAACTCTTTCTTCAGAGCGTGAAGTTGATACGTCCATAGTAATAGCCACCCGTCATCGGGACCTGCGATGAGAAAGTATCATACGGATTGGCGCCAAGCTGGTTCAGTTCGCCTGGCAGCTTACGCGGTCGGATATTGAACACGTTATTCGCACCTACAGCGACATGCCAGCGCGAATTAAAACGATATCCAATCTCAAGATCCGTCAACCACCGGGGTGAATTCTTGAACTGGGCAAAGCAGGAACTGGACTGGGCAAGCTGCTTTCCGTCGATCGGGCAGATTGATGCTGTTGGCGTCCAGTCCTGATACGTCATCATCCCAGTCGTCTCGCCGTAACGCGTCTGACGAACATTGATATCCCAGTTTCCAACAGTCCAGAGAGCGTTCAGAATAATCTTGCTACGCGGATACGCCGTAGTGAGATACGCAATGTTCTGAGCGTTCAGCAACGGAGACCCCGTTGAAGACATACCGTTATGCGTCAAACGCGTGCGGTTCAGATCCAGTGCCATGGACAGCGTCAGATTACCATAACGATGCAAGCGGAACATATAATCCGCCTTGATATCAAGCCCTTGCGTCCGTGTGCTGGCTCCGTTTGTGAAGTAATAGGTCTGCACGGAATTTTCAGAAATCTGCGTTAAGGCTGGTAACGAAACACCCATTCCTTCAAGAGCTGCAATGGCTGGTGCTCCCGTCACGTTGCCGCCCTGAACAACACGGTCACGAATGTTGATCTGGTAAACATCCGTTTCAATATGAAATCCATCAATTGGTTCAAGTACGATACCACCCGTCGCACTGGTGGAACGTTCAGGCTTCAGGGGTGTGGCGCCCGTCGCACGCGCTTCGGACGACGAAACTGGTAGCAGCCCCAGAACTGATGTCGGGCCAACGTTAATGGCACTGTAATGCTGCTCGGCCATCGTTGGCGCACGGAAGCCGTTGCTGATGGTCGCACGCAGGCCAATACGGCGCGTGATATCATAACGGGTCGAAACCTTGCCGTTCTCGGTATTGCCGACATCGGTATAGTGCTCAAAACGACCGGCGAAATCCAGATCCCAGTTCTTCAGCGGGTGGAAATCACCATCCAGATATGCCGCCCAGACATCACGGTCCCACTTCCCCGCATCCTGCGGCGTCAGGCCAGCGAGGGCCGAAGTTCCCCCATATTCATAAGACGCCGGTTCACCAGCAAGAATAGTATACTGCTCAAGCCGGTGCTCACCACCAAATGCGAGCGTCATCGGCACAACATTCGCGATATTAAAATTCCGGCGAAAATCGAGATTATTAGTCCATTGGGCTAGTCGGAAGTTCGATGTCCGCACAGTGGTCGGTGAGTAGCCCGTTGTCGCATACATGTTCGGGTTGGTCGTATTCTGGTTGGAAATCTTATCCAGATCCTCGCCCCAGGTGCTGCTTAGATCCCAGTCGAATCCGAAGAGATGACGCCCCTTCAGACCGAGGGTTGCTGCATAGTCGTTCTCGTCGATCGTCTCCAATGGCGAATAGCCATATGGGAAAAGTTCCGGATTACTCGCGCTGCTCCCAGAAGGAATACGATAGTTCTCGTATGCTTCGGCATGACGGTGCGCGTAAGTGACCTGACCGTAAAAATCGACGTTGTCCGTCAGCTTCTTGCCGAAATCAATCCCGAGGTTCTCGCGCGTCTCCTCGGGCGTGCTCATGATCTTGTTGGAGTTCTTGGGAACCTTGACCGACCCCGTGTAGAGCTCGTTGGCAGCCCCTGCCGGAACATAACCAGCCAAGCGGTTATCTACCGTGTTGGTTACGAAATGATCCGTATGGTACACTTGCCCGGAAATATGGAGATAACCGTCGCGCCCAAGCTTCAGACCTCCATCAGCATTAAGCTGATATTGCCAACCATCCCCATTATAAGCATTCGCGCCAGTCTGGGCACTCATGTTCAGCCCATGATCCTGCTTCCTGGTGATGATGTTCACAACGCCAGCAATGGCGTCGGAGCCATACATTGCCGCAGCACCGTCCTCGAGCACTTCGATATGATCGATCATATTCGAAGGAATCATGTTCAAATCAACTGGAGTGGCACCAAAGTTCGGCCCGGCGTCAGCATTGATGTTTGCAGTAGTATGACGCCTTTTGCCATCTACCAGAACCAGAACCTGATTCGGATTAAGGCCCCGCATTCGGATGAATGACGTCAACGCACCTGCGTCATTGCCCATCGTACTCATGTTGATGGAAGGATAGGTTTTCGTCAGGGCCTCAGCCAGATTCATCATGCCAGACCGACGCAACGCAGCTCCAGAAAGAACTGTGATGGGACTTGTGCTCTGACGAGCATGGCGGTTGGTGGCGTGAGTACCCGTGACGATCAGACCTTCTTCACCACCAGAAATGGACTTTACTTGATGAGCACGGGCCAGAGCCTTCTGGGTAGCGGGACGCACGGTTGCAGGCTTTTGGAACGCCTTGTGCGTGGGCGCCTTCACCTGCCCTGCTGGCACGCTTATCGTTTCAGCCAGAAGCGGGCTGGTGCCGAAACTGACTGAAAGGAAGGTGGAATAAAGCGCAAATTTCCTGATGTTCATAATCGGCTCCATTGCCCTGCCCGCGCAGGGATATCAGTCGGTTTTTTCAAGGCGATGCGGAAGTCTTCTCAAACGAGGCTCTTTCCGCGTCGAACATTCAAAAGACGTTAAGGATCACGCAGCTTCGGAACGCAGGAGTTGCGAAAGCGCCCCTGCAACCACTTTTGTCGCGCGTCGCATGTCTTCGAGAACCACGTGTTCGTTGGCGCGATGGCCATTGGCATCCTGTAGACGGCGCGGCCCGGCCCCATACAGAACAGTCGGGCAGCCCCAATTGCTGTAGATCCGTGCATCGGTGAAGAGCGGCATGCCTTTCTGGGCAATCCGTTCGCCAAAGGCGGCTTCCGCAGCATCCTGTAATGCTTTGATCAGCGGTGCCTGACCTTCTGTAGGCACCAGTGGCAAAGCCAGAAGATGTTGCGACACAACACACTCCACACCGGGCATATCTGCCGCCTGAGCAATCACGCGCCGCAACTCTGCTTCAACGTCAGCAGCCTGTTCGTCAGGCAATATCCGTCGTTCCAAACGGAACTGCGCCTGGGCAGGCACAACGTTGGCGGCAATGCCTCCCTCAATTGTCCCGATCACAAGCGTAGGAGAGTCGATCCCCTCGATGGCACTTCGATGTTCAGACAGACCGTCACGATAAGTATAGAGCGCTGTCATCACCCGACAGGCCGTTTCGATCGCATCCGCACCTGTTTCAGGCCAGGCAGAATGCGCAGACTTGCCCGTGAATATGATATCCAACTGAAGGCTACCATTGTGGGCGATCATCACATCATAGGTAAAACCAGCGCTGATGACGTAATCCGGCTTGCTCAGCCCCTCAGAAAGAAGCCATCCGGGACCGACGTGACCACCTATTTCTTCATCATAGGTCAGATGGAGTTCAACCGTTCCTGACAGATCGGTACAGACTTCCCGCAAAGCCTGAAGCGCGAAAGCATAGGTCGCGAAATCAGACTTTGAAACCGCCGCACCGCGCCCATACAACCGTCCATCCTCAATAACACCCCCATAGGGATCATGAGTCCATCCGTCTCCCGGCGGGACTACATCACCATGTGCATTGAGGGCAACGACCGGCCCAGATCCATCGCCAAAGCGCTCCCGAATGATCAGATTCGTGGCACTCTTCATGCCATACTGCCCCACAACGCTCTGTGGAACAGGATGACACTCGACCTCAAAGCCAAGGTCTTTCAGGCGCTCAGCCGAAAAATAAGCATGCGGCGCGCAGTCGCCGGGTGGATTGTCCGAAGGAACACCGACGAGCGCCTGCAGGAAAGGAACCTGCCGCGCATCGAAGTCACGATCAATGACGCCACCGAGGCGATTGGCCACCGTCTTTTCACAACAGGAATCGTTTCCCAGCATAGCGCCTCCCATCGGATCTTCGTTCCGTCCTCGATTCATATTCTCTTTGTATACCGAATGAATTCGATCAAGAAGCGGAATGTTACGCCCATGCGAAAAATTTTTAACTTTTTTACGAAACCTCTTCGAAGCGTAGAAAAGACTGGGCACGCGGCGAGCATTTTCCTGCAAAGAAATCCTCCGCCGGACAGTCATCAACAATCTCACCCGCGTCCACGAACAGGATCCGTGTCGCTACCTGGCGTGCAAATCCCATTTCGTGCGTCACGCACATCATGGTCATTCCATCGCGCGCCAATTCTGTCATGACCTGAAGGACTTCCTGAACCATCTCTGGATCCAGTGCGGAAGTTGGCTCATCGAACAGCATGACATCCGGCTTCATCGCAAGAGCCCGTGCGATCGCTGCACGCTGCTGCTGGCCACCTGACAACGCAATTGGATACTTGCTCGCATGACGCTCAAGACCAACACGACGCAACAACGCTTCCGCCAAAGGGCGGATTTCGGCGCTGTTACGCTTCTGCACAATGCGCGGCGCCAACATTATGTTTTCCAGAATGGTCAGGTGTGAAAACAGTTCAAAGCTCTGGAAGACCATCCCCGCCTTCGCCCTTAGCGCCGAGTGATTGGTCTGCGCTGAACGAACTGCCATTCCATCCACGTAGATCTGGCCGCTTTCGAACGTTTCGAGCGCATTGATGCATTTGATAAGCGTGGATTTCCCAGAACCGGACGGCCCGCAGACAACTACGACCTCCCCTTTGGAGATCTTTGCCGAACATCCTTTGAGCACCTGAAAAGCACCGTAGGATTTTGTCACCTTCTCAAGTGTGATCATGACGGATTTCCATAAAAACGGATTGGAGAAAAGATCCCCAGATCAGCCCGCTCGCAGCGCCCCAACAGCATGTCGGCCACGTGACGACCCATGGCAGGCGCCAGCGTCACGCCGTTGGCTGTCACCGCCGTAAAGAAGCCCGGAACATCCGGGCTTTCCCCAAGAATGGGCGCCCCATCGACATCAATGTTCATGGCAGCCCAACTCCGAACGATATTAACAGCAGCCAGAGCCGGAACCAGGCGCTGAGCAACCCACAGATTGCCTTCAAGATTTTCCCGCAGCGGACGGGGATGACCATGCACAGGATCGAGGCCCGCACTCCAGCCACCGCCGATCAATAGCGAGCCATTCGCCGCCTGCTTAAGCGTCAGGTGACGGCTCGCATGGGCAAGAAGAGAATGTACCAGCGGAGCAACAGGTTCAGTGACAATCATCTGCAACGGAGCGCCAAAAACAGGCAGTGTCCGTCCCACAAGCCCTGCGACCTCACCCGCATAGGCACCCGCCGCATTCACCACGGCACCAGCCGACCATCTCCGCGCGCCTGCCCGGACGGCAAACCGTTTGCCTTCACGATCAATCGCGGACAGCGGCGTCAATTCCTCGATGCACACGCCTGCCTTGCGGGCGTGCGCCAAAACGGCCTGCGTCGCAGCCATCGGATTGATCTTACCTTCCTCAAAACAGTACGCTCCCCCAAGAAACCCCTCACGCAGATTGGGTTCGATCCGCCGCAATTCATCCGGATCCAAGATCCGTGCATCCACGCCCAAAGACTGCTCGACCGCAACCTTGCTCCGCAGGCGCGTCATGTCAGCGTCTGTTTCCGCAACGACCAGTCCTCCGCAGATCTTGATTTCCAGATCCCGGTCAAACCGGCCCCGAAGCGCCTCCCACATTCTGATCGATTCACGCTGCAGTGCCAGTGTCCGGGCAGGCATAGACGGCCCATCACTGTCTGCACTTGCGTCGAAGGCCATAAGTTGAGCATGCAGGCTTCCCGCATTCCCTCCCGAGGCCATGGCTCCTGCACGCCCCTTTTCCAGCACCACGACGGACTTTCCTGCTTCAGCCAGAAAAAGGGCTGCAAAAAGTCCGACGATCCCAGCCCCAACGACGACGACATCCACCATTTCGTCAGAAATTTCGGGTGTCCGCAGCGGCGTTCCGAGACCCGAAGGAATGGTCACACGACGGTGCCCGCGCCACTCAGGCTTCTGACGAGCTAGCGCGGACACTGGCACCGGACGCAATGGAACTTGCGGCGCTGTAAAATCGCGCTCGCTGGTCGCAGAAGGCAGAACTGCCATCAGTGCCGCCTGACAGAAACGTCCCTGACAACGCCCCATTCCCGCCCGCGTCGTGCGCTTGAGAGTGGCCAGATCGTTAATGCCATCTTCTGCCATCCGCCCCAGGACGGTCCCCGCTGAAACGCATTCACATCGACATAGAACCATTTGGCCTTCCGGTGAGGGCAACGTGATGACAGGACTGTAGAGTTTCCATAGAAGAGACTGGAAACGCTCGCTTCGCCGATAGATCCGCAGGGCCCGTTCCAAGCCCTTCGAAGCCTCCCGTCGCTCCAGTTCCAAAAGTCGTCCCGCACACAGTTCGCCCTGAGCCTGTGCAAGAAGAGCCCCGCCAAAGCGTCCCGCTTCACCGATAATGAAGACATCGTGCTGATCCGTGCGCCCGTCGGGAGTACGCCCGGTTTCAGGATGAATGACTGGCCACGTCCGCACCTGCTGTTGACACCCCAGCAGCCGGGGCAATTCTCCCGCCGGGACAAAGCCGTCACCAAGACAGACCGTCTGTATATCCAACCAACGGTTTTGACCGTCCACGTTCCGTACGCAGGCTCGTTCGACACGCTCGTTTCCTTCAATGCGTGTCACGACACTGCTCCACAGTACGGGAACTCCAGCCCGGCGAAGCGTCAACAGATGCTGCACACCAGAAAGAGCCAGCCGTGGGGAAGCCGCTGAAAGCTGGCCAGTTAGAACAGCCCGCGTCATAGGATCAGGCGCGGCCTCCACGACGGCAGCCACCTCAGCACCCCGCCTGACCAGTTCGGCCGCAAGCTGCAGATTGAGCGGACCGTTTCCAGCGACAAGAATCCGGCCGGGCGAAACCGTCTCATAGGCCCGCAGTAATGTCTGAGCAGCACCGGTTGTCATCACGCCCGGAAGCGTCCAACCGGGCCTGGGTTGGGGTGTTTCCTGCCCACCAGTCGCTATGACGATCCGCTTTGGCCGAATATAAAACGCTTCACCATCCCTGAGACCACCGATGACGAGCGCACCTTGTTCGCGATAGGCACACCAGACGAGCGTATCGTGCCACAACTGCGCACCGCTCTGCTGCATGGCTTCAATCAGCGCCCGCCCTCGGCGAGCCTGACTATCCTGATGCTGCGGATTTACGGCATTCTGCTTGAAATACTGACCACCCGGAATATGCCGCTCGTCAAGCAGCAGAACGTCCAGCCCCCCCTCAGCCAGTTTTGTCGCTGCGACTAAACCTGCTGGCCCCGCACCAATTACCAGAACGTCACATGTATGCTCGACCAACTGGTTCTGTTCGCCATCGATGACATCCGTAGCCAGTGCCTGCGCGATTGTGACATCCGGCAGGCGTGCATTGCGATGGACCACCATTCCTTCTCGCACTGGCGTCATGCATCCACGGAGGGACATCCGCCCGTCCACGTTTAGCAGACACTCCTGACATGCCCCAATGCCGCACAGCGGTCCGCGTGCCGAACCATCAGATGCTACGCGATGCACAATTTTTCCCGCCGCCACCAAAGCAGCCGTCAGAGTCTGGCCTGGCTTCGCTGAAAGCGTATTGCCATCAAACGTGAAACTCAGAGTGTCAGCCATCAGCGCGCATCCTGTGTGCTGACAGGCAAACTGATGATATCTTCCGGGATCAGACGCTGCTGTCGGAGATACGGACGCTCAGCATAACGCTCAATCCGGCGCTGAAGAAAATCCCACGCTGTGGTCATTAGTAAGTAATACAACGCCGCTACCGAAAACAGCTCCAGCACCATGAACTGATCCTGCACAAGGATCTGGCTGCGTTGCATGAGTTCTTCCATGGAAATAACGGACGTCACACTTGTCGTTTTCAGCAGGCCATTCACTGAATTGCCCAAAGGCGGAATAACAAGACGAAACGCCTGCGGAAATGCGATACGCCAAGCGATCTGTCGTTCGCTCAAACCCAGCGCGCGCGCTGCCGCAATCTGCCCTGCAGGCACGGCATTAAGTCCCGAACGGATGATTTCTGCCAGATAGGCCGCTTCATTCAGCGTTAAGCCGATAATCGAGCACGCCATTACGCTCAAACGGATATCCAACTTGGGCAATCCGGCGTAGATTACCACAAGCTGTACCAGCAAAGGCGTGCCCCTGAAAAACCAGACATAAAAGCGCGCAGGCCAAGACAGCAAAGGGCGGCGAGATCGTTTCATAAGTGCAACAATAAGCCCCAGAAGAAACCCTAGCACCATCGCGACCGCCGTCATGTAGACGGTGAGAAGTGCTCCGCGAAAAATATACGGGCTGCCGAGATAGGTGAAGAAGCCCTGCCAACTCCAGATCTGCATGTCGATGCCCCGTTTCAGCGTATGAAAATTAGCGTGTGTTGTCGGAAAAATGAGGCTTGGAAACTGTGATGTGCCCCGGGAACGGAGCAACGCCATAAGGCGCCATGAGACGGGCCAGCGTGCCATCCTGCCGCATGCCTTCCAGAACCGACGCCAGTTGCTGTGCCAGCGCCGGATCGCGGAGCGCTAACGCTACCGCTGTGGGATACAGCCCCGCCAGAACAGGCCGGACGCCTCCCTGATGAGCATTGCGCTGCGCTACAGCATCAATAGAAAGCACGGCTGTAATCTGCTTTGCCCGCAAAGCAGCGAAGGCAATCCCAACATTCTGGAACGTTTTAATTTCAAGCCCTGGCCGGTTGCTCGCTCGGAGCGCCTGATCTGCTTCGCGTGCATGACGCTCTTCGATCCCCCCCATTTCCACCCCAACTGATGTGCCGGAAAGGTCCTCAAGTCGGGCCGGACGAAGGGTCGTATCGTTATTCAGGGATACACTGATCGCCTGAATCTCGTAGGGGATCATCTCCATCAGCTTTGCGCGCTGAGACGTATAGAACATTCCAGTGTTGATAACGTCCCAGCGCTTTTCGAGAAGGCCAAGCGTGAGTTGCGCAAAAGAGGTCGAGAGAAAGACCGGCTTCAGACAGAGCCTGCGAGCCAGTTCGTCTCCCAGTTCCATCCGCATACCGGCAATCCGCCCATCTACCGTCACATATTGCAATGGCGGCAGCGTTGGATTGGTCGCCATGACAAGCTGACCTGGCGAAATCAAGCCAGGGACTACAGTCGGGCATGGTGTGGCCTGCGCTGCCTGCCACCCGAAACACAGAACCGCACAAAACAGCCCTTTGCCTCGCAACACACGTGACAGAGCCCCCTTAGCCATTTCAGGCACCTTCTTCGAACCGGAGGCCCAGATCCTTAACAATCTGAAGCGCACGGGCATCGTCCGTAGCCGGCAGCGGCAGGCGCGGGGCACGCGGGCCGCCAACATCGAATCCCATATGTTTCAGGAGAGCTTTCGTCCCCGAAACATAGCCCTGCCCGCCTACGAACTGGATCAGCGGCACATGGCGGAAATACATTTCCCGCGCTTTGCCAATGTCCTTGTACCCATCAGAGAGATTAAAAATCTCACTCATGACATGTGGCGCCACGTTGGACGCGACAGCGACCCAGCCGATCGCTCCTTCAAGGAAACTCTCGAAGCCCATGATCCCGCCAAAAACTGATAGCCGATCACCACACAGACGGATGATGTCCCGTACGCGGGTGACATCCATTGTGGATTCCTTGATCAGGCAGCAGTTATCAATATGCGACAGACGTGCCACCAGTTCGGGCTTAAGGTCCACATTTGCTGTTGCCGGGTTGTTGTAAAGCATGATCGGCAGGCCAATCGCATCCGAGATACGGCGATAGTGAACAAAAAGTTCATCGTCTGTTGGCGTGGAGTAGAATGGCGGAATGATCATCACGCCATCCGCACCCAGGCGCTCGGCCTCCTGACTGTAGCGGATCACGTCATAGGTGTTTTCTGCGCCCGTGCCGATAAACACCGGAACACGTCCTGCGGCTTGTTCGATCACTGTCTGTGCAACAAGCGTGCGCTCATCATCCGTCAGTGACAGGAACTCTCCTGTGGAACCGAGCGGAATAAGACCAGCGATCCCCTGAGCAATCTGCCAATCCGTGAAGCGTCGAAGCCCCGGAACATCAATATGTCCCTCGCTGTCATACGGCGTGATCATGACGGTGTAAGTGCCGCGAAATTTCATGGATTTTTCCTTTATTACTCGAGACATCATTGTTGTGGGCCAAGCTGGCCCACGGGCAGACCAGCCCCGGGGTCACTGCCATGGGTATTCATGAACGCTGCGATATCGGGCTCTTGCGCGGCCTCTCTCAGGCCGTTGCCCACAGCCCGAACGCGACCATCCTCCAGCAGGACGATCCGATCTGACAGTGACGAGACGACACTCATCGCATGCGAAACCTGAACGACGGTCATGCCGTCACGCGCGAGGTCGCGCAGCAGCACGCTGACTTCATGAACCTTCCGCGGGTCCAACGCTGATGTCGGCTCGTCCAGAAGCAACAGCGCGGGCCGAAGCATCAAGGCACGTGCGATGGCAACACGTTGCTTCTGACCGCCCGAAAGGTCTGCAGGCAGCGCACCCGCCTTGTCGCCCAGCCCCAGCCGTTCGAGCAGCCCGCGCGCCTCATTCTCAGCCTCCGTGCGCGTTCGTTTCGCCGCGACGGTCGGTGCAAGGGTCAGATTGCGCAACACTGACATATGACCAAAGAGCCCGAACTGCTGGAAAACAATCGCCGATTGGTCTCGCAGGGTTTTTGCAGCGCCTGTCGCCGACATATCGACGACACGACCATCCACCGTCATGCTTCCCCGCACGACAGGTTGCAGCCCTATCAAGGTTCGCAGCAGCGTGGTTTTTCCTGATCCCGAAGGCCCGATGAAGCTGACGATCTCCCCGCGTTCAGCCACAAACCCAGCCTCCCGGAGCGTCTCGTTCTTTCCATGACGGACACAAACGTCCCGAACATCAATGTACGGCAATGCGTTTCTCCAGAAGACGGCTCAGACAGGTCAGCGGATAGGAAATAACGAAATAAAGCAGCAGTACCGCGCAGAAGACCTGCGCTGACGGCAGCCCGCGGCTGGAGAGGATCACACCGGCCTGGCTGAGTTCCACCACGCCGATCTGCGAGGCCAACGCCGTATCCTTGATAAAGAGCACCAGATATCCCACAGCAGGTGGAATCACGGCCGACATCGCCTGTGGCCCGATCACGTACCGCCAACGCGCCCAGGTTGGCAGGTTTAAGGCCAGTGCAGCCTCAACCTGTTCAACCGGGACCGTATTGATCCCGCCATGCAAAATTTCGCAGAGATATCCCGCTGCAATCAACCCGATTGAGCAGATCGCCACTCCAGTTGCTGAGACGTCTACCCCTGCCATTCCCGTACAGAAGAACAGAATATAAAGCGTCACGATGAACGGAATCCGCCGGATGGTCTGCACATATGCGACCGCCAGTGCCCGAAGCGGCAGCAACGCACGCCCTGCTGAAAACCGCAGCGCCGTCAGGAGAACTGCTCCGACGATCCCCAGACATCCTCCACCAAGAGACAGAACGATCGTCCGCAGCATCGCCTGCAGCAATAGCGCCATGTCATAATGCGAGAACGCAATCATACCATGCGCTCCATTGTGCGACGACACAGCACAAAAAAACCTGTCAATGCAAAGGACAGTACGGCGTACAAACCGCCGGTCACGAGCATGACTTCCAGAATGCGAAACGTTGTCGATCCGATATCATAGGCACGGCCCGTGAGGTCCTCGACACCAAAGATAGACGCCATTGCACTTCCCAGAATCATGATCTGAAAGTGATTGGCCAGTGCCGGGAACATCGTGCGTCCGACATGCGGCAATATGACCCGCAGATAGGTCTGACGACGGTTGAGGCCCAGCGTCAGAGCCACTTCATGATAGACTGGGGGCACCCTTGCCATACCAGCCCCAAGAATATCCGCCAGATACGCAGCCGCATTCAGCGTCATTCCAATGACAACGGACAGAAACGGTGACACCATCAGTCCCATCAGAGGTAGACAATAGAAAACCGCAAAAATCTGAGAGAGCTGCGGTGTATTGGTCAAAGCTGTGCTGTAACTGCGGCTTGCCTTGCACCAGAAGCCTTTATTTTCAAACCGCAAAACGACCAGAAGAACAGCCAGAAACAGCCCCAACCCAAAAGCAAGTGTCGCAATCAAGACTGTGACACCTACACCCCCCAGCAAAAAAGGCAGCCGCAACAGAACCGGATGAAAATTTAGCTGACTCATGGAACTGCCTGCGCAGAACCGGGGTCGAACCATTTGCGATAAATCGCCTCAAGCCGCCCGTCCTGCTCCATTGCTTCAAGCATATGATTCACATCTGCTCGCAGCGTCACGTCTCTACGGGCAAGGCCAATGCAGTCCTCCCCGACAGGCGGTGCAAACCCGCGAATGACAGTCCACCGAACCTGTGATTGCACCGGTAAGTAATGACCAACATATTCAATGACATCGACCATCGCATCTCCCCGTCCCTGCGCAAGAGCCCGAATTGCATCCGCGTAGCTATCCAGAAGCAGCATCGGCGCTTCTGGAGCATGCTCCCGCAGATACGCCACAGCCGTTGATCCTCGGACCTCCACGAACTGATGCATTCCTGAAAGCAGATCAGTAAACGACGAAATACCTCGCTCTTTTGGCGCAATGATTGCGAACTGCTCGGTATAAAGAGGATGGGAAAACGCGATGACCTGCGCTCTCTCCGGGGTGCGCGTCAGCCCGCCTAGAACGATATCAACCTTCCCTGCCAACAGATAGGGAATGCGACCACTGGACGACAGCGTGACAAAACGTGGTTCTACACCCAGCCCCAATGCAATGGCTTGCCCAACATCGACATCATAACCCGCCAGCTCGTTACGAACATCATATTGCCCCAAAGGCGGCAATCCGGCTTCCACGCCGATATTGATATGACCGCTCGCCCGGATGGCAGCGCTCTCCCTCGCTTCGGCTTTACCGAAAGCAAGAACACTGCAGACAGCGCAGAATCCCAGAAACTGGTTGATCCGGATCACTCTCAAGAAAGGTTTCCCTGATGCTGTGCGACTTTAGGGTTGCGGTTGTCAGATCACTGATCTAATTCGAATATACGTTATGTATACGATAGAAAACCCTCTAGAAGAATTTTCTTCTCCGGACCGATCCAGATGAGCAACGAAAACTCCCCGATCACTTTTGTTTTTCAAAGCCGATCGGGCACCCGCACGGTAAACGGCATTGAGGGGGAGCCTGTTGCAGCGGCTCTTCGTCGCTCAGGCATTCTCGAACTTGGACAATCCGGTATCGACGGCACCCCGCGGGGCGCTTTCTGTTTCATGGGGAGTTGTCAGGAATGCCGCGTTCTTATCAATGGCGCGATCGATTACGCCTGCAAAGCCTCCGTCCTTCCGAACATG
This sequence comes from Gluconobacter sp., assembly GCF_047723935.1. Classification (NCBI taxonomy): domain Bacteria; kingdom Pseudomonadati; phylum Pseudomonadota; class Alphaproteobacteria; order Acetobacterales; family Acetobacteraceae; genus Gluconobacter; species Gluconobacter sp. The sequence goes on along the minus strand of NZ_JBDOBO010000021.1, from coordinate 27,544 downwards.
ACCGTTACGCCTTATGTCCAAGCTTGATCGATCCCCAGTCACCGTGATCGGTGGCGGAGTTGCGGGCAGCACCGCCGCCATTGCGCTTTCCCGCCACGGCCTTCCTGTCACGCTTATCGATGAACAGCCCTCAGCCGGTGGACAGATCTTTCGTGCTCCCTCTTCTTATGCACGTCAGACAGTTCCACCCAACCATGAATTCAGCGGAGGCGACGCCCTTCGCCAGAAGCTGGCCACCTCGAACGTCCGGGTCCGCCTTTCCACCCGCGTCTGGGGCCTATCTCCCAGCCTGACACTCGACCTACTTGGCCCTGATGGAATGGACCAGATTCCGCCTTCTACGGTGGTAGTGGCCAATGGTGCGACTGAGCGATTCTTTCCTTTTCAAGGCTGGACGACACCCCGCATTACCGGCCTTGCTGGCGCCAGTATTCTCATGCGTAATGGTGGAACATTACCAGGCCAAAGTGTCGTAGTTGCAGGCTCCGGGCCGCTTCTCTTTTCGGTCGCCCATCAGGTTCTTGAAATGGGCGGCAAAGTCACTGCGATTATAGATTCAGGCAACCGTGCCGACTGGGCCCGGCTGGGTGCCATGCTCACGCTCGATTCCTCTCGCCTCACGCAGGCTGCCGCGTGGATGCTTCGCTTACGCAAAGCTGGAATTCCAGTCCATCACCGCTCGTTCCTGTCGGCCGCGGAGGAAACTGAGACAGGCTTGCTTCTAACGGTCAGCGATATGGACCATCCGGAGCGTCACCACTTTTACACTGCCGAAGCCGCCGCATGTGGCTATGGTCTCAAGCCTTCGACACTCATTACGCGAACCGCTGGTGTTCAGCACCGCTATGATTCACTCGGTGGTTATCTCGAGCCCGTCACAGATGTCGCAGGTCGCACAAGCCGTCCCGATTTATACGTCACGGGAGACGCTGCGGGCATTCGTGGCATGGCCGTCGCCCGCCTACGCGGCCTTGTCACGGCCCATGCAGTCGCACACGATCGCAGGCTGATTTCAGCCAAGGCATATGCCCGCCTGACCACAACGCCGCTCCGGCATCTTCGCCGTCTTGATGCTGTCTCCCGCCGAATGCTGCCGCTTATGAACGCGGGGCGTACGATAGGTGCCCGTTTGCCTGATGATACCATCGTCTGTCGCTGCGAGCGTGTAAAAGCTGGAACATTACGAACCGCCATCCAGTCTGGCGCAGAAGATTTGAACCAGCTCAAGGCATGGACCCGCTGCGGCATGGGGCCCTGTCAAGGACGTATGTGTGAAGACAGCGCGCGTGCTCTTCTTACGGCTGCCTGCAACAGCACTCCCGAAGAGGCGGGCAGCTTCACGGCCCGCATACCTTTCTTTCCACTGCCCCTGACCTCCGTAACCGGAGAGTTCGCTTATTCCGATATCCCTTTACCAAAGGCGGCTCCGCTATGACCGTCGCATTTCATGAATCACCAGTGATCTATGATGCCATCATCATCGGGGCGGGTGTCATGGGGGCTACTACTGCCCTATTTCTCGCTCGTGCAGGCCTGAAAGTCGCTCTAGTTGACCGGCAAGATATGTTTCGTGCTGCTTCAGGTGTTAACGCTGGAACACTGACTTTGCACATGACGCGTGCGCAACTCATTCCTCACGCCATTCGTGGGCGGGAAATGTGGCTCAACAGCGCAGAATGGCTGGGCGAGGATGTCGGTGCCTTAGCCACGCCAGGGCTGTCCATGGCTTTTACCGAAGCAGAAGAAGATCTTCTTCGACAGCGCGCGAGCGTCCGTCAAAATATGGGTGCACCTATTGAGGTTATTTCGGCAGAAAAAGCCGTCAGCATTGAACCAGGCGTAAATCCCCGTCTGCGTGCCGCCGCCTATTGTGCGCTGGATGGTCATATCCCGACCTATCGCGTCGGAGGAGCCTATGCCCGCGCATTAAAAGAAGCTGGTATCACTCTCATCGAGAATGCTCCCGTCGAAAGTATTTCTTCCGTAAGAGGACAAGGTCATGAAATCCGCCTCACTGGTCACGCGCGCGCCATACACGGGCGCCGTGTGGTTCTTAGTACCGGTGCCTGGCTGGAAAAGATGCTTGGCTGGTTTGGACATGACATTTCAATCCGCTGCCTTATCAACCAACTCGTCGTTACAGAAACTCTGCCACCTGTCATGGGAAGCGTACTGAGCATCGCCAACGGTCTGCTTTCACTCAAACAGTTCGCCAATGGCAGTGTCCTGATTGGCGGAGGCTGGCAGGGTGAAGGCAACATTCGTGACGGTGGCACCCGCGTCATTCCCGAAAATCTTCAGGGTAACGTCCGCCTCGCCCAGCATGTCGTCCCTCGTCTGAACGAGGCACAGATCCTTCGGGTATGGCTGGGACTGGAATCTGAAACTCCAGATGCCATGCCGCTGATAGGCGCTCTTACACCTGATGATGATGCCTTTGTTGTTGGCTGCGTCCACTCGGGCTTTACCAGCGGCCCCTACATGGGTCGTCTCCTTGCCGAGCGCATTCTCGGCGCCGATCCCGACTTAAGCGCCTTTAATCCCTCACGTTTCTCCCCCTCTTCAGCCACCAGAGCCCAGCTATGATTCCCGCGTCTCCTACGCCGTTCCGGGGCGTTTACGCCGCCACGCTTGTGCCTTTTCTGGCTGATGACACGCTGGATGAAGCCCTTTTCAGTCAGCATCTTGCAGAGTGCACTGCGCCCCAAGGCATTGTCGGTATTCTCTGCAACGGTCATGCTGGCGAAAACCATCTTCTGACCCGAGCCGAAAAGCGCCGGGTGGTGGAACTGGCTACGGAAACCATCGGAAAAACACGGATCATTGTCTCCGGTGTCCTTTCCGAAGACCTTGATGAAGCCTGCGAGCACGCACGGGACGCCGTAGCTGCCGGCGCTGACGCACTTCTTGTGTTTCCACCCTTTTCCTGGGCCGTCTCACAGGACGCCGATGCCATTATCGCCCATCACACCGCGATCTGTGAAACGGTTGACGTCCCGATCATGCTTTATCAGTCCTCGATCAGCAGCGGAGGTATGGCCTATTCCCTACCAATTCTCGAAGCTTTGTTAAGGCTTCCGGGGGTCGTTGCCGTCAAGGAAGGCAGTTGGGAAGCCAATGCCTATGACCGACACCGCAGACTAGCCGCACGCATCGCGCCACACGTAGACGTTATGGCATCGGGAGACGAACATCTCCTTGCCTGTTTTGCTATCGGCACCACCGGTAGTCTCGTCAGCCTGGCCGCTATTCTGCCAAAGGCCATGGCCGGTCTGTTCCGCGCCATACGTGCAAACGACCTGCTTGCCGCGCAAAAGATCCATGAAGCTGTCCAGCCCCTCGCCAACCTGATCTACGGCCGTGCTCCAGGGGGACGAGCCACCCTACGGTTGAAAGCCTGCCTGGTCATGCAGGATAAATGGCCCTCCTGCCGCACGCGCAAGGCTTCTGATATCATCGCTCCAGAAGAATGGCAGGAACTGTCAACTGCATTGAAAACTGCCATGACAGTGGAAGGACCGTAATGAGCGATTACATGGTGGCCGATCGCGAGCAGAATCTCGCAGAACTGGCTTACACGCAGATTAAACGTATGATCCTTGAGAAAAAGCTACCCAGCGGCATGTCAGTCGTGGAAGGCCGTCTTGCGGACCATCTCGAAATTTCCCGCACACCTGTGCGCGAAGCCCTGATGCGCCTTGCTGCCGAAGACCTCCTGATCAAACAGGGATCGCGCTCTTTTGCCGTCCGTAATGTCTCGGCTATTGAGTTTTTTCAGGCCATTCATATCCGTGAAATTCTAGAGAGCGAAGCCATCGCCCTCTCGTTCGACAAACTCGACCGCGCCACGCTCGAGGAACTGCGTCGCGACATTGTGGAACTGGGAAAAACTCCCGACCAGACCGCCGCCCAATGGCAGCTTGATGACCGGCTTCACCGCATGTTCCCGACAGTTTCAGGAAATAGTGTTCTTCTCCGTACGATCGACGAACTCCGTACCCTTACCCGGCTGTGCGAAGTCACCTACCCCCTCGGTCGCGTCCCCTCTTCCACATCTGAGCATCTGGCCATTGTAGATGCCCTGCTTGCAGGCGATCGCGAGGCCGCACGCGCAGCCATGGTTACACATCTGCGCAATGTCGCGGCCGACTGCATGGACATTCTCAGGGGCGGCTAAAACGCCCCATCTTACAGGAGACACCATCATGACGACTTTTGACCTCGTGATCCGGAACGGTATGATCGTGACCGCGACAGACAAATATATCGCCGACCTCGGGATCAACGGCTCAAAAATCGTTGAGATCGGTACCAATCTCCAAGGACATGAAACGGTCGATGCGACCGGTCTTCTGGTCATGCCAGGCGGGATCGACGGCCATTGCCATATCGAGCAGGAAGAGGCTGACGGCACAATCCATGAAGACGATTTCGTCTCAGCTACCGGGTCGGCCCTGCTTGGAGGCACCACGACAGCGGTTTGCTTTGCCTCGCATGTTCCCGGACGAGGTCTCGTGGAGCAATTTGAGGCTTATCGTGAGAAAGGCGCAAATTCCCGGATCGATTTTGCTATTCACCAGATCATCACCCGTACCGATGACCAGACAATCCATGACGAGATTCCCATTGTAGCCGAACGGGGAGCGGCCGGCCTAAAGGTCTTCATGACCTATGACGACTTTCATCTTGCCGACGGGCAGTTTCTTCAGGTTCTGGAAGCCGCCCGTAAAAGCAGGATCATTGTTTCCGTCCATTGTGAGAACTACGATGCCATCCGTCACCTGATCCTGCGTCACCTGGAGGAGGGCCGGACCGAACCTCATGGTCATGCAACCTCGCGTCCCTCCAGTGTAGAACGTGAGGCCACTTACCGCGCGATGACACTGAGTGAACTCGTGGACCAGGAAATTCAGATTTTCCATGTTTCCTGCCCCGAAGTCGCTGCGGAAATCAGCCGGGCCCAGTCACGGGGCGTCAAGGTTGTGGCTGAAACCTGCCCCCATTATCTTACTCTGACCGAAGACGCCCTCAAACGCGACAATTTCGAAGGTACAAAATACATCTGTAGCCCACCGCTGCGCACCCAAGCACAGCAGGAGGGTATGTGGTCTTACCTTCGAAGCGGTGTCATCAGTATCATTTCGTCCGATCACTGTGGTTACACATTCGATGGTGCCGTCGGGAAGGGTCGTCATGGTCGGGATGCCGATTTCTCCCTTATTCCCAATGGCATGCCCGGTCTCGGCACACGCCTGCCAGTCTTTTATGATGCCGCCATCAATAGCGGGAAGCTGGACCTGACCGACTTCGTGCGCCTCACCGCTACGACCCCAGCCAAACGCTATGGTCTCTATCCCGAAAAAGGCACGATCGCCCCCGGTTCTGACGCCGATCTGGTTCTATGGGACCCGAACCGCGTAGTCACGATCACCAATGACCTCTTTCAGAGCAACATCGACTACACGCCTTATGAGGGTTTGACTGTCCGTGGCTGGCCGACAAAGGTTTTTCTACGTGGAACTCTTGCCATGGAAGAGGGAAAGCTCGTCGCCATGCCAGGAGCTGGAAAATTTCTCAAGGTTCGGCCCTCCTGAAAGCGTATAAGCTCTGCCACTTATACTGCACTTTTTCCACATCTATGAACCACGTTCAGAAGAGACAGACTGCACAGAATATTTCTCAACACTGATGCAGCCTGTCCTCTGATCAAGGTTTGGTTAGAGCTATGGGAGATAAAGACTATTTTCCTCCGAGTTCCCCCGTCAGAAACTGTGCTCTTCCCAGCCCAAAGGACCAGTGCGCATCCTGATTTTCAACCACGGACACCATAACGTCCGACGAAGCAATTCCGCACGTCCGCTCAAGATGTTCTGTGAGCAGTTTGTAGAATAATGCCGTCTTTTCTTCGCCGCGTGGCCGGCTGAACATCTGAACAACTACAACTTTTTCAGTCCGCGGAATTCCAAGACCCGTGTCTTCCACGATCATGCGTGAAGGCTTGTACTCAGAAACCAATTGATAGCGGTCTCCACGCGGGACCTCAAAGGCTTCCAGCATCGCTTCATGGGCAGCATCCAGAAGCGTCTTGATCTCCGCATCCGTGCGGCCTTCAAGCATATGAAAGTGAAGTAATGGCATGGTATTTTCTCCAGTTTTAATTGAAACGGATCAGGAAATCGTCTGCCACTGCCTTTGCTGATGTGAGCAAACAGCAGCATCGATGATCTTCTGAATTTCCCATGCCTCCCGGAAATCAGGAGTGCTGGGTTCGCCACGATCAATGGCGCGAATAAATTCTGCCATTTCGATCGTCTTGATATCGTTGAAGCCAAGGTGGTGGCCTTGCGCGACGCAGAATGAGCCATAAGGCGGATGTTGCGGGCCAGTTTCGATCAGCCGGAAACCGTTTGTCCGGCTATCGTCACCAGCCTTATAATAGAGCAGTTCATTCATGCGTTCCTGAGTGAATGACAATGCTCCCTTACTGCCGGAAATTTCAAATTCCAGCTGCATCTTCCGTCCTGTCGCAAGCCAGTTGGCCTGAAGAGTTCCGGAACATCCACGCTCAAACGTGACAATCATTCTAGCCACGTCATCAATATTAATGTCTCTGAGCTCTGATGCCCCGGCAAAGGCAGGCCGTTTCTTCACTACCGTGTCCAACTGGGCAAAGACCGACGTTACGGGCCCTAACAGAAACCGTGCAACGGAAATAATATGACTTCCCACGTCTGCCAGCGCCCCCGTCCCTCCCGCAGGATCGCATCGCCAGCTATAGGGGGACAAAGGATCCGACATGAAATCTTCTGCGTGGATGCCATTAAAAGCGTAGATTTCTCCCAACTCCCCTGACTCGATAAAATCACGTGCGTATTTCAGCAGCGGGTTTTTAAGATAATTAAAACCACTCTGTGTCCTCACACCTGCTTTTTCAGCCGCCAGAACAATCTCCCACGCCTCTGACGCGGTAGGAGACAATGGCTTTTCGCAGTGAACGTGTTTGCCCGCAGCAATAGCAGACAGTGCCATCTGACTATGCAAAAGTGTCGGAGTCGTAATGGAGATGATGTCAATCAACGGATCATCAATGAGGTCCTGCCAGTCTTGGGTATAGGACGCAAAACCGAACTGACGCTGGAAAAGGCGTGCGCGTTCTCCATCAATATCGGCGATCTTATGAAGAACGGGTCGGGAAATGTCGTCAAAAATGTTTCCAGCCGCCTGATAAGCAAGGGCATGGGCTTTTCCCATGAAACCCGTGCCAATCAGGCCAATCCTCAATGTATTCACAACCTTTACTCCTGACCAGATACGGCAGGAGCAATCGGCGCACTTACCGGCACAGTTACTGGTGCACCACCTGGACGACGACTAAGCATGACAGATTCGATTTTTTCCAGAGAAACGCCTTTGGTTTCCGGAACAAATTTAAGCACGAACCACATGCATACGAGACACAATCCGGCGAAGAGCCACATGGAGAATGCTCCATGAAAATGCTCGTTCAGGAACTTGTTTTCACTCAGCATCGGAAATGTCTGGCTGACAACAAAATTCATGGTCCATTGGCATGAAACGGCAATACTCATACCGATGGAGCGAATAGCGTTTGGGAAAATTTCAGCGACCAGAACCCACGTCACCGGCCCCCAGGACATGCCGAAAGCAAACATGAAAACCAGCATACCAACCAGCGCCAGCAACCCTGTCGTCTGGGTATAGAGAGCCCAAGAAACTGTCAGCAGGCCAATGCACATGACAACCGATCCTACACGGATCAAGGGTAGACGCCCCTTTCGGTCAATAATCCACGCGCCAAGTATCGCACCGCAGACTGACACCACACCAATCCAGATCGTCTGGAAGAGTGCCGCCTGAATGCCACCGCTGGTTGTCTTCAAAACCATAGGAGCATAATACATGATGACATTAACACCTGTGAGTTGCTGCAGCAGAGCAATCATGGCGCCTACGAAAATGATCCACTTGGCTCCGTCGCGTTTCAATACAGAGACGCTATTTCGGGCATCCATTTCGATATTGGCAACAGATTCACGAATTTCACCCAGCAGAGACTGAGCATGCTGCTCATTGGAAATCCGCTTCAGGGTCTTGAGTGCCTCTTCGTCACGGCCACGCAGAACATGCCAACGGGGAGATTCCGGGATCAGGAAAATCGTAGCGCAGAAAATAACGCAGGGTACGATTTCCGAGGCGATCATCCAGCGCCAGCCAACGTCTCTCAACCACTCGGTCGACGCACTTCTCGCAATCAGATAGTTCACGATGAAGACCACAACCTGCCCAAAAACAATAGCGAACTGCTCCATTGTCAGAGCACGACCGCGCATGTCTTTCGGTGAGACTTCCGACATGTACATCGGAGAGACTGCCGAAGCCACACCCACTGCAATGCCACCAATCATGCGGTAAATAACAAACCACATGAAGCTATCAACGAGCGCGGCACCCAGAGCCGAAATCGTAAACAGAATGGCGCACACAAAAAGCGTTACGCGCCGACCCAGCCTATGCGCCATCCATCCGGACAGCGCTGCACCGATGATGCATCCAACAACCACATTCGAGACCGCCCACCCTGTCTCTGCCGGAGACAGATGGAAATAGTCGCGAAGTGAGTCAATGGCGCCGGATATGACGGAAGTATCATATCCGAAGAGGATACCCCCAAGCGCTGCAACGGCACAGATACGAAGCACATATTTCACGTCATGCCGCTCAGACTGAACGAACACGACATCTTTGATACTTGCCATGATTTCTACTCCATCACTAAGAAGCATTTCTCTCTTGGTGACTGGTTGGCTTTATCGTTCCTGGTTGAAAAACCTGCCTTGCAGGCTTTCTTTATCGCTCAATATGGAAGGTGTGCCTGGTCTGGATCCATGGAGAATTTCCATGCCCGACGCGGGCCGGCCATCACATTGAGATAGTAAAGGTCAAAACCATGCGGCGCCCCGACAGGATGATACCCTTTCGGAACCATAACCGTATCGCGATTGGATATGGCCATGGCCTCATCCAGCGATCCATCTTTGGTATAAACACGCTGTAAAGCGAAGCCACTTCCCCGTTTCAAGCGATGATAATACGTTTCCTCAAGATAGGTCTCATTGGGGAAATCGTCTGTATCATGCTTGTGTGGTGGATAGCTGGACCAGTGGCCACCAGGGGTAATTACCTCTACGACCAGAAGCGTTTCCGCTGGTGCAGTATCCGGCAGGATATTCCGGATAAACCGCTCATTTGTCCCGGTTCCGCGAGCAACTTCGCCAGCCTCATCGGGAGGAATAAGCCGTGCAGGGTATTTGCCGGACGCGGGTGAGCGGCAAACTGCCAATTCAACATCCGTCTCGGCTTCCGCCCGCCAGATTGTCCCCGGAGGAAGATATACGGACCATGGAAGCCCATCAAATGGACTCATCCGTTCTCCAATCAAACCGAAATCCTGCTCCGCACCTTCGATACGTGCACGACCACTCACGAGAACAAGACAGACCTCAGTACGATCCGTAGCTTCAGAAACCGTTTCACCGGCCTTGAGTGACATCACTTCAAACCCAATGTAGTCCCACCCCGCTTTCTCCGGCGTCAGATTGATGATCCGGCAGTTTTCATCGCGAGGGTGAGCGTGAATCAAGAGGCGCGAAGACATGACATGTGCCCCGTCTGTGAGAGGATATTCACCAGATGATTCCGGCCCATCCGAGCGTAAGTCAGAGGGCTGATTTCTTCCGAATACTGTTCGGCTTCAAGAACGACCCAGCCGTAATATTCAGGGATTTCCGAAAATACCTTGGCGTAGTCGATACAACCATCTCCGGGAACGGTAAAAACGTCTCCCATGACGGCCTGCAGAAAACTCCAGTCTTCCCTATCCGCCTTGACTCGCTTTTCTGGTCGCAGATCTTTCACATGCACGTGCCGGATACGATTACGATAAACTTTCGCCAGTTCTGCAGGATCTGAACCTCCCCATAGAGCGTGCCCGGTATCAAGGAGCAATTTTACGGACGGCCCTGTCAAACGCATCAAGTCATCGATATCCTGCCGGGACTGCACAACGGTGCCCATATGATGATGATAAACGAAATCCAGGCCTTCAGCAGCGACAGCATCCGCCATGAGCGTCATGCGGCGTCCGAATTCCAGCCACGCCTCTTTTTCCAGAACAGGCCGACGGGAAAGCGGAATGCTGACATCCGAGTGAATGGCATTAGAGGTTTCCGCGGCGATAAAAACGGGAGCACCCAACGCTTTGAGAAGCTGAAGATGCGGCTGCATGCGCTCAATTTCTTCTTCGGCACTCCGGATCAGAAGCTCCGTCGAATACCATCCGGAAACCAGCTTCAAGCCATAGGACGTGAGCACTGTCTCCAGTTCAGACGCCGTTCTGGGAAACTTGTTCCCTAGTTCCATTCCTTCAATACCTGCCTCGCGCGCTTCGGAAAGACAGGTTTCCAGAGAAATTTTTCCACCCAGAAACGGCATGTCGTCGTTACTCCAGATGATCGGGTTGGCACCAATTCTAACAGACATTGAAGACTCCCGGCCTTCCCTGAAGGCCACACATCCTGTGCAGTTTTAGTTTCCGATGCGCTGTCCCATGCGCAAGCGTTCATAGGTTGCACGCGCATCCCGAACCGATTCACGCGATGACACTTCCGGGACCGCAACGTCCCACCATGTTCCACCGTCATCAGTGATTGCCTTGGGGTCAGTATCAATAACGATCACTGTTGTACGATCTGCAGTTCTTGCCCGCTGCACGGCTTCCGAAAGCTCCGCAGTTCCCGAGACTTTTTCTGCGCGGGCACCAAGCCCCTGCGCCAGCTGGATAAAATCAATTTCCGGCGTCACGACCTGTGTACAATTTTCCAGAAGGTTATTGAACGGCGCACCGCCGACTGCCTGCTGAAGCCTATTGATGCAGCCATAACCCTGATTATTAAGGAGAACGACCGTCAGCTTCTGGCCCAGCATCACGGAAGTTGCGATTTCGGAATTTAGCATGAGGTAAGAACCATCACCGAGCATAACAGTCACATGCCTGTCAGGCTCCGCCATCTTCACGCCAATCGCGCCTGCCAGCTCATACCCCATGCAGGAAAAGCCGTATTCCATGTGGTATCCGCCAGGCATCCCGGGACGCCAGTGCTTCTGGAGCTCCGCTGGCAATCCTCCGGCAGCACACACAACAATATCGCTCGGCTGGGCCATGCGCTGCACCGCCCCCACCACTTGTGCATCACTAGGTAGGGTTTCCTGCCTGACAGAGGGCTCGGCCTGATAGCCCAGAGAGCTCTCAGACCATGTTGCAAGAGCGTTTCTGGCCTTCTGCGTCCAGTCAGGGTCAGCTTTCCATTCTGCAAGATAACTTTCCAGCGCCCGCAATCCTACGCGGGCATCCGCCACAAGTGGGGTTGCGAGATGCTTGGTCGCATCGGCTACCTGCACGTTCAGAGTTACGATCTTTACGGATGGATTACGGAACATCCCCCAGGAACCCGTAGTAAAATCCTGAAGACGGGTCCCGACGGCGATAATAAGATCCGCTTCTTCCGCAAGGTCGTTGGCTGCCGATGTACCAGCCACACCAAGACCCCCCATATTCAACGGATTATCAGGAGACAGAGAGGATTTCCCCGCCTGAGTTTCGCCAGACGGAACTCCATGTCGGGTACAGAACTCCGCTAACGCCTGCTCCGCGCCAGAATAAAGGGTTCCCCCACCTGCAATCACCAGCGGTTTGCTGGATGCACGGATGAGCTCCGCCGCTTCCATCAACTCACGTTCATCAGGTTGAGCCCGACGAATACGATGAATACGCTCGACGAAGAAGCTTTCCGGATAATCGAATGCTTCTGCCTGAACATCCTGACAAAGAGATAGTGTGACTGGACCGCACTCGGCAGGATCCGTCAGAACCGTCATGGCACGATTGAACGCCGGGATGATCTGCTCTGGCCGTGTTATACGGTCAAAATAGCGCGACACTGACCGGAACGCATCATTTGCACTGACTGTACCATCGCCAAAATCCTCGATCTGCTGAAGCACAGGATCCGGAATACGATTGGCAAACACATCGCCTGGTAAAAGCAGCAGCGGCAAGCGATTGACATGAGCCACAGCCGCCCCCGTCACCATATTCAAGGCACCAGGCCCAATAGAACTGGTGCAAACCATCGCACGGCGCCGACGGGATGCTTTGGCAAAGGCCGTCGCAATATGCGTCATACCCTGCTCATTATGGGCACGCCAGGTAACCAGGTCATTCTTGGCCTCGTGTAATGCCTCTCCGAGGCCCGCCACATTGCCATGCCCGAAAATTGCCCATACTCCGGCAAAAAACGGCTCTATTCGGCCATCTATTTCAGTCTTCTGTGCGGCCATGGCGCGCACTAATGCCTGAGCCATAGTCAGGCGTATCGTTTTCATGGGGATATCCTTCCGGGCATTCGCTCAGGCTGCACTCTGATGAGGCAGAGGACGCCCCCTGCTTTGCCAAGCCACTACAAAATGCTCGAAACGACGCGCCAACTCGTCACGAGCCTCATTGTCCGACATCTGGCCAGCCAACCACGCCCGGGCCGTGTCACTGAAAATGGTCCGCCCGATTGCAAAACCCTTGACCCAGGGTGTTGCTGTCGTCTTGTGGAATGACTCTTCAAGTTCCGAGACCGGAGCGTCCAGTCCGAGAAGCAAAATGCCCCGGCAGAACGGATCACGCTGTTCAATAACCTCGCCGATCTTTTTCCACGCAGCTTCGGAGGGCTGTGACTCCAGTTTCCACCAGTCTGGCTGAATGCCGATGTCATAGAGCCGCTCAAGCACGCGAGAGACAGTATCCGTCTTGAGTTCACCGTGCCTTCCAGCAATAATTTCCAGTAACAACTCCCGCCCTTGCAAACGACATGCCTCATAAGCGCGACGGAGTTCACGTTCCTGCCGGAGTTTCAGATCGTCGCTGTCGTCCGGATGGTAAAAACAGAGACATTTGATGATCTGATCCTTCGGCCATTCGATGAGCGACGTACCCAAGCTGCCCTGCCCTTCGAAATCCAGCGGCCTTGAGCCGGTTTTTTCAATAGGACGTGCTGTCCAGAGGCCATTTTCCGCCGCTTGAAACAAAGCATCCTGACCATACCGACCGTCCATGAAGACCCCGAAACCTTCCCGCCCTTTCGCGACCTTCGCCGCAGCTTCGACAGCCAGGATCTTGAAACGGGCAATCCTACTGGATGGTGCTCCGGCTGCGGTGGCCATCTCTTCAAGCTGAACCCTATGGTCACAGGCCAAAGCCATAACCGGAAAGGCTTGCTCTGTGCGGGTTGTAACCCAATGAAGATGGTTCAGAGCTTCATCATATCTCAGGGCCCTGTAAGTCGATCCGTGTGAAAGGAAATACTCGAGCTCTTTCCAGCTTGGGATTTCAGACGAGCAGAGCAGACGCGAAACAGCAAAAGCACCGCAGGCATTTGCATATCGGCAGCATTCCGATAGGGGCTCATCCTTCAGCCAGCCACGTAGGAAGCCGGACATGAAGGCGTCCCCTGCGCCAAGCGTATTATAGACTTCCACAGGAAAACCAGGGCCGCTGATACCTTCCTCAAGACTGTCAGGTATTTCGCCGTCAAAGACGACACATCCCATGGGCCCACGCTTGCAAACAATCGTGGCATCTGACACCGCGCGGATATTCCGGATGGCCTCCAACGTCTCTTCGCTACCACCCGCAATATGGAGCTCTTCTTCCGTGCCAACAATCAGATCGCAATCCGGAAGAATGTCCTGCAAATGAGATGTCACATTCTCAGAACGAACGTAGCGGGCTTCGCCGTCCCCGATCCCACCCAGTCCCCAGAGGTTCGGCCGATAATCCACATCGAAAGCAATACGACCACCGGCCTTTCGGATCAGACGCATCGCCTTACGTTGTGCTGCGGCAGACCCAGATTGGGCAAAGTGTGTTCCGGTTACGACAATTGCCCGCGCGCGCTGGATAAAGGCTGGATCAATATCGTCTTCATTCAACGCAGCATCTGCGCAATCTGTCCGATAGAATAGTAGCGGAAAACTTTCCCTATTTTTGACGCCCAGAATCGCTAAAGCAGTAAACCGGTCCGGATCTGTACGAATTCCTTCAATCGCCACACCTTCACGCTTCATCTGCTCCTGAATAAAGCGTCCAAAATGCTCGTTCCCGACACGGGTAATGATGCCGGATTTCAATCCAAGACGCGCCGTTCCGATTGCAATATTGGCCGGACACCCCCCGACCGCCTTGCTAAAACTGGCCATGTCTTCAAGCCGACTACCTATCTGCTGTCCGTAAAGGTCCACGGACGCGCGACCAATGGTGATAACATCAAGATCTGTAGACATCGCAGGATCCACCTTCATCGTGTCTGAACATTCCCCGACATGCGGAATATTTGTTCTATTCTCACACTCTGCGATGAGCCTGCAATCTGATTCTCAGTTAAATATATCACTTTATGATGATATATGTCATACGTATCATGTTATATATCTCATTGTTCCGTCTTTTTGTGAGATTGAGAGCCCACTCTTCAGTAAGTCTGGAATATATGTTCTCTTTGGAAATGCAGACGTTTTCGTAGCTTTCGTCTAAGATTTCCCAGCGGAAAAACCATCGCCTTAACAATGCACATAAGATGGCAAGGAAGGCTTGACTAAATGACCATGACTGACCGGTATCAAACTTTCTCCGATGAACTGGGAAAACGCTATACTTCGCTCCCCCCGCGCCTAAAACAGCTAGCTGATGTGGTTTCCAGCAATCCTGACGACATTGCACACTGGACCGTCAGCATTCTTGCGCATCATGCCAATGTTCAGCCCTCTACGGTCGTCCGCTTCTCAAGGACTTTCGGTTTTCAAGGGTATTCAGATTTCCAGGCAATTTTCAGGGAAAGGCTTCGCGGATTAGCTTCATCTTACCCTGAGCGCCTACAGGCACTCCAGAGCCCTGACGATACTGCACATTCCACAATTAATTTGTTAACCGGCTTCCACCGCGCAGCAGTTACGTCCCTGAACAGCCTCCAGGAAAAGACAAACCCAGCCCTTCTTGATAAGGCAGTCGATATTCTGGCGAATGCCCGATGCATTCATATTCTTGGCCTCAGACGCTCTATGCCAGTCGCGCGCTATTTCGCTTATCTGCTGACAAAAATGGGCATTTCCCATCAGGTTATTGGCACGGAGAGTGGCATGGAAGACGAGGCACTTCTTTCCGCAACACCGTCAGATGCAGCACTTATTATCAGCTACGCAGCGTATGCCCAAAAAACAGTAGAGCTATTCACTAAATTCGAAGAGCGAAAAGTGCCTATCGTCTCCATGACTGACAATAAAAATAGCCCTATTATACCGAAATCAGGAGTATGGATTCAAGTAACTGAAGCCGATTTCCATGGATTTCGCTCCAATGCTGCTTCAGTTGTAATGATCATGGCGCTCGCCATGGCAATCGGAAACTACCGGAGGAATTTATAAATCATTTTCGCTATTTTTTAATTCGGATCTCATAATACAATACTGATCTCAAAAAATGTTCCTAGTACGACGGAAGAATGCACCTCAAGTCGAGACCAAAGGCTGTCACATCCAAAAGAGCCTGGCTCAGTTGCCCTGCATCCAGCGTTCGAATTCTATATGAGATGCCGCCCCTCTCTGCCGGAATAGGCACGCAAAAATATTTCTGTCAGCCCAAAAATCGTTCAGTTGATCCACACCTGCACCAACAGAAAAGAGCACTTCCAGATTGGGAAAGTTTTCTGCCAGATTTTCCGGTGGTTGCCACGCCGCCAGATAGCGAACCTTCTGCGGGTCGCCAGTCTCAGGCCAGACATGAAACGCAAGCTCAGGCAGCGCGCTAGCGAACATTGGCCTCCACAGACGTGCACGCTCTTCAGTAGATTTCAGCACAAAAGACACTTCAACAATCCTTAACCAAGAGCCTGACTGGTCAGAGCAAAATATTGCGGAGCATTTTCAGAGATCACCACAGGCTCGGTCGACATTGTGTTGACGACGTCCACGCGGATCAGTCCCATTTCATCCAGCCAGCCTGAGAGACCAGATGAAGTCGGCGTATCAATTCTGATAAATTCTCCACCATACGTACCAATCCAATGAGAAATGAGCGCCTTGGCCTGCTCTGCCGTTTCCGCTGCGACAGGACCAATCAGCCATCCCCATCCGAACCGACGGCAGAACGAGTATCCCCTGATCCCCTCTTCCGTATCGATCACAACGCCTTTGGCGTTCTGCACCAGCTCTTCAACAAGCGCAGATCGGTCCATCCCAGTAGCGGCCCTGTCGAACGCTATGAGATCCTGAAGATCATACTGAACAACCGGCCGCAGCCGCTGGCCCGCATCCAGAGCGATGATAGGAGAGGACACACCATTACCCTGATGCTGCTCCACAATCCCAGTCGGGACAAAACCCAGTTTTTCATAGAGCGGCTGGCCAGCCGGCGTCGCGTTAAGGGATATTGAGCGACCCGGCAGAAGCCTGCGCACCGTTGTCAGCATGTTTGTGCCGATGCCGTGCCCTTGCCATGCACCATTGACGATAATCAGCCCAACTGTGGCGTGACGTTCCCCAAATGACCACCACATAATGGTGCCAATGATTTCTCCACTTTCCAGTGTCGCCACTAACCCATGACCAAGACGCAGCATGAAATCCCAGTCTTCAAGACGGTGCGGCCATCCCAATACCTTTGAAAGACCCGATGCAGCCCCCAGATCTTCCTCGGTCATACTCCGGAGGTTAATGGCCGTCTGTTCACATACATTCGCATTTTCCAGGCTCATAACGAACGCTCCGTGTTTCTGGTAAGACTTTCGATCAGAAATGCTGGCTTCAGAATGGGAGATTTTATAACAATATAACTAAAGTACTTCTCGATACCGATATTCTGATCCAGAAGAGACTCGATTGTTTCCTGATAATGATCAATGTTTCTGACCATGAATTTCAGAAGGTAATCGTACCCACCACTGATAAGATGCGCCTCCACCAGGGATTCCACTTTCTGCATTGCAGTCTCAAAGCGAAAAAAGTCATCCCGTCTGTGATCTGAGAGTGTGACCTCTGTAAAGACAGTCATGACGCTTGAGATTTTTTGCAGGGCAATCTGCGCCCCATATCCTACAATGTAGCCGGCTGCTTCCAGCCGCTTGACGCGAATGAGACATGGACTGGCAGACAGACCAACGCGGTTTGCCAGTTCCACATTGGTCAGCCGGCCATTCTTCTGCAACTGAGCCAGGATTTTAAGATCAATACGATCAAGCTTGGGCGCGATTGCCATAAGTCAGGCCATTCTCTCTTCAACGACGGTCATTGTGCAGTCGGCAGTCCAATGTGAAAGCTCTTCACTTCCAGGAATTCTTCGAGGCCCAGTGCGCCCCCTTCCCGCCCGAGCCCGGACTGCTTCACGCCCCCGAAAGGTGCTGACACAAGGGAGATGGAACCGGTGTTCAGTCCTACCATGCCAAAATCGAGAGCCTCGCCAACCCGCCAACCTCTCGCGATGTCATTCGTGAAGAAATAGCTCGCCAGACCGAAAGGAGTAGCATTGGCCTGCTGAACGGCATCCTGCTCGTTATCGAAGCGGAACACGGGAAGGATCGGACCAAACGTTTCTTCCTGTGCAATCCGCATCTCGGACGTCACATCCGCTAGCAGCACGGGAGATGCAAACCGACCGTTAATGTCCAGTGGTTTACCCACGATGCGAGCGCCCTTAGCCAAAGCGTCTTCTACATGTTCCTTTACCTTGGCGACGGCAGCCTCGTTAATCAGTGGTCCGATCTGCGTTTGCGGATCAAATCCGTCGCCCGTCTTCAGGGTCATCACCTCTGCTGCGAGTTTTTCCAGAAACGCATCATGAATTCCGGATTGAACATAAACGCGGTTCGCGCAGACACAGGTCTGCCCGGCGTTCCGGAATTTGCTCAGCATCGTTCCGGACACGGCAACAGAAAGATCGGCGTCATCAAAGACAATGAGAGGAGCGTTTCCGCCCAGTTCAAGGCTGAGTTTTTTGATCGTGTCCGCGGACTGACGCATCAGCAGCGACCCGACTTTCGTAGAGCCCGTGAAAGACAGCTTGCGCACAACGGGACTTGAAGTTAGTTCCGGGCCAATCTCTTGCGCATAGCCCGTCACAACAGACAGAAGCCCTCTTGGAAGGCCTGCACGTTCTGCCAAAACAGCTAGAGCCAAAGCAGAATACGGTGTGAGTTCGGACGGTTTGATCACCATGCTGCACCCTGCGGCAAGAGCCGGGGCACATTTACGGGTAATCATGGCAAGAGGGAAATTCCAGGGCGTAATGGCCGCTGTCACTCCCACAGGTTCTTTCAGGATGATGACCCGGCGGTCGGCGGTCGGTACCAGTGCACTGCCCTGTACGTGCTCGGCTTCAGCCGCGAACCATTTGAGGAAAGACGCAGCATAAGCAACCTCTCCTTTGGCTTCTGCCAGAGGCTTGCCTTGCTCAAGTGTCATGATCTTGGCCAGGTCATCAGCATGGTCCAGCATCAGCTGGTACCATGCCATCAGCAGACCCGCACGATCTGCCGCTGAGCTCCGACGCCATTTGCCCTGCGCAATCCGCGCGCTTTCGATAGCAGCGCGGGTTTCTTCAGCCGTGCAGGCCGGAATACTGCCGATGATCTCACCCGTTGAAGGGTTATCGACGGTCAGGGTCTTGCCGCTCTTGGATGCTCTCCAGTCCCCTCCGAGAAAGGCGGTCTGACGGAAAAGATCTGGATCATTCAGGGAAAATGTCATGTCGAAAACTCCGAACAGATTGACGCAGGCAAATGACAAAGAACTCTGGGGCCTGCTGGAACAGAGCGAGCAGGAGGAGGAACCCTGTCGCAGAGGCCGCTCACACGATCAGGGCACCGCGCAAGAAAGCAGCATATTTCCGGATCTGCAGTTCGTGCGAAGGCCAAGCTAATCTTCTTTTTCTGACCAAGAGGAAACTCCGAGGGCAATCGGGATCCGCGAATGAGCCAAAGCCGCGGCAGACTCAAAATTCTCAGTCAAACGCCACATCACAGCCTCGCCCTGCTAACCGCTATAAAAACGGATAACCCATTCAAGGGTTTTCCCAGTCAACTTCGAAGAACTCAGACGCTGTGCGCATCGTGAACGACAAGCTGTCAGTAACACTGCCGTTCTGGCATGTGCGCTCCAACATCCCCTGAGAACGACGCTTCATTAAGAAACTCTCTTGCGACCCAAGGTTGAAACTTCAAGATGCACAAACAAGCGTACTTTCCCTACGCCTTAACTTTCCATTCATACCCAGCGCGCCTCTTTTAAAAACGCTAAAGCTGGCATGACTGATAATCACTTTTCCCCGCCGTCTCGCACTCGTAGACCGACTCTACCCTATCACCAGATTACGCACGTCCAGCAAGGCGTCTTGTCTCGATCCTCCGACCTTACTGGCTGTCTGGAGCTGGATCTTTGAAAGCAACGCGCAGTTAGCGATCTGAACCAGAGCCGCCCAGTTATGGGTTGTGTAGATGCCCGCTATACCTCCCCTCTTCGCAAGAACCTTAACCTGAATTGTAATCTCAAGGTCGGTCGTAAACTCATCGAAACCGACACCTACAGCGCCTGTTATCTGGCGCGGCAATTGATTTGTAAAATGCGCACCCAAGTATCTTTCGCTGATGGTTCCCAGCACAGGAAGAACCAAAACGCGAACTATCGGCTCTCTCCGCCCAGAAAGAACAAGAGGTTTTTATAGGCACAAAATTAGTATCGTCCATGGCTGAGCCATCGAGCACAGATTTTATCCGCAGAGTCAGATCATTAAAATTTTTATACGCTATTAATTAGACACACTAATAATATCATCCGCTTTATGGCACCTAATCACGAAACATAATGCGGGATAATCTATCTGCCATACCCCGTAGGGCATGAACTCACACTACGAAAGAACAGGCATCTTTTGCTCTCGTAGTCCTGCCCTAACAGCAAACAAACAGAGCACAAGCACCCTGATACGCTCGGGCTCAATGGAGAAATATAATGGCCACATGGCTCATTACAGGATGTTCCAGCGGATTAGGGCGCGATCTGGCACAGGCTGTGCTGGAACGCGGTCATAACGCCGTCATCACCGCCCGACACCCCGATAGCCTGAAAGAGCTCGTTGAGGCCTATCCTGACAATGCTCTGGCTCAGGCGCTTGACGTGAGAAACCGAGACCAGATTGCACAAGCCGTACAGGCTGCCGAGAGGCGGTTCGGCAGCATAGATGTGCTGGTCAACAATGCGGGATACGGTTATCGCGCAGCGATCGAAGAAGGTGAGGAAGCGGACGTAACGGCTCTGTTTGCCACTAATGTCTTCGGGCCGGTTTCCGTCATAAAAGCAGCCCTCCCCGGTATGCGTAAACGCCGGTCCGGAATAATTGTAAACGTCTCATCGGTAGCACCTCGCATCGCTAGCCCTGGATCGGGTTATTACTCCGCAACGAAGCTGGCGCTCGAAGGGATTTCCGCAACTCTGCGCAAGGAAATAGCACCTCTGGGCCTCAAGGTTATGGTTGTGCAACCGGGAGCCTTTCGTACGAATTTTGCCGGTCGTTCCCTGCAGGGCTCAGCAAACACCATTGCCGATTATGATGAAACTGTTGGTCCCCGGCGCAAAGCCGCTGATACAACCAGCGGTAAGGAATTGGGAGACCCGGCCAAGGCCGTTCATGTTCTCGTGGATGTCGTCATGAAAGAAAAGCTGCCTGACAGCCTTCTTCTTGGAAGCGATGCCGTGACCTGGGCCATGGAAGCCATCAAAACCGAGCTTCAGGAAATCGATGATTGGAAAACCGTCAGCACAAGCACGGATTTTGCGTAATTACGCTTTGTATTCCCTAAGTAGCAATTGAGACAGATTACTATGAAATATCGCACATTGGGCAAGGATCTCAAAGTCTCCGCACTTGGCCTCGGCTGCATGGGGATGACGGGGGTTTATGGCGAAGCCACTGACCGTGCCTCTATGATCAAACTGATCCACAATGCGTTCGAACATGGCGTCACGTTCTTTGATACCGCCGAAGCCTATGGACCGTTTGTCAACGAGGAGTTGGTAGGCGAAGCCCTTGTCCCTCTTCGGGACAAGGTGGTTATCGCCACCAAGTTTGGCTTTGATATTAATCTGAAAACCGGTCAGCGCTCTGGTGGCGTTAATAGTCGCCCCGAGCATATCCGAGCTGTAGCGGAAGCAGCTCTAATGCGCCTGAAGACCGACCGGATTGATCTGTTCTATCAGCACCGTGTCGATCCCGACGTGCCGATCGAAGAGGTCGCTGATACGGTTAAAGAACTAATCTGGGAGGGCAAGGTCAAGCATTTCGGCCTCTCTGAAGCCAGTGTAAAAACAATTCGGAAGGCTCATGCCGTACAACCCGTCACGGCTGTACAGAGCGAATACTCCCTGTTTTGGCGTGCACCAGAAAAAGAACTCCTCCCCGCCCTTGAGGAACTTGGGATCGGTTTCGTGCCCTTCAGTCCACTCGGTGCAGGCTTTCTGACGGGCCAGATCACCATGGACACCAAATTCCCGCCGGGTGACTTTCGCAATCTGGTGCCGCGCTTCTCTCCAGAAGCACGTAAGGCCAACCTGGCTCTTGTGAGTATTGTAAAAGATGTGGCCAAACGTAAAGGAGCCACGTCAGCTCAGGTCGCACTGACGTGGCTTCTGGCTCAGAAACCGTGGATTGCCCCTATTCCCGGAACGACAAAGCTGTCACGCTTGGAAGAGAACCTTGGCGCCGTCGATCTTGTGCTTACTCCATCTGATCTTCAGGAAATCGACGCGGCAACCGCAAGGATCATCGTGCAGGGCGACCGGCTGCCTGAAGCCGTCCTAAAAATGACTGGCCTGTAAAAAGGCCACTTTTCCACAAAAGACCGTGGTAATCCCGCCCGGGTACCCTTAGCTGGTACCCGAACCTTAACTAGCCACCTGAACGGTAATTCTGACACGTCCCTGCTCTGATACTTACGTGACGAAATCGGTCTTACGGGTACAAAATTCGGTTGTAGTATAGCTCTCCGCAGAGCATCCACCATGCCTGCGCCCTGCCGGTCGTGACTGTCGGTGCCCCGGTTATAGCCATCGAGGCGGTAGCCGAAACATCAATCGCACGCACTGTCGGCAACATGCTTGGCAAGAATTTCCGGGCCCTTAACGCTACACGTGCTGGGGTCTCGGATATCCGCAAGCTGGCTGATGAAGCCCGTATGGTTCCCCTTCTGATCTTCGTTGACAAAGTCCAGAGATTTTCAGCAACCCAGACCGATGACCTTCTTGCCATCTGTGAAGAAGGCACGGCGGATTTTATCGGCGCAACAACTGGCAACCCCTACCACGTCCTTACCCCTGCTCTCGTCTCTCGTTCAACAATTCTGAAACTGGAGCCGCTGAACATTGAGGAGATGGAACTGGTTATCCAACGCGGAATAATCCATCTGCAAAACAACAGCGTAAAAATTGCGCTAACCCCTCATCAGATCCGACTGATCGCCGGACGTTCCGGCGGCGATGCGCGACGTGCTCTGACAACACTTGAAAGCCTTGCAGTAGGACATACCCAAGCGATAGTGACTGTCACTGATGCCATGCTTGAGGAAGTCTATGCCGCGGCTCCCATCAACCATGACCGTTCGGGAGACGCGCATTATGACATTGTCTCGGCCTTCATTAAATCCATGCGAGGTTCAGACCCGGACGCAACGCTTTACTGGCTGGCATGCCTGATCGACGGAGGCGAGGATCCACGCTATATTGCACGACGGATCATGATCCATGCCTCTGAAGATGTAGGACTTGCCGATAATACCGCTCTGCAAACCGCGATTGCCGCAGCGCAAGCCGTTGAGAAAATCGGTTATCCAGAAGCGCAGATTGTTCTGGCCCATGCGGCGTTACATATCGCACGGGCCCCGAAATCAATGTCAGCATGCCGAGGCATTTCAAGTGCGCTACAGTATGTCGCAACCCAGCCTCCGGCGGCAGTCCCCCTGCATTTACGCGACGCCCATTACAAGGGAGCCGCAGCACTCGGCCATATCGGGTATCGCCTACCACATGACGACCCCAGAGGCTGGGTAGAGCAGGTTTATTCTCCAATACCTAAAGGGACATTTTATCAAAGTGATGCGCGCGATGCCGCAACGTTTGAAAAACGTGCCGACGATTATTGGAAACGCCTCACAGGCAATGCCCACAATCAAGAATGATTAATGAATAAAGTCTATAAGCTTATGCGGAATGAACGAACAATCTGAACAGAACCTCTGCGGTCTGGATACGTTAGCTTAGCAGGCGGTAGAATGCCCCAATCATCAAGTCAGCACTGAATGACGCTGGTGCCACCTGCTTTTAATGGCGAGCGAGGAACCCGATCATGACCTCTCAGACGATTAAGAGAGCGCGCTTCCCCCGTCGCACGGTTCTGGCAGGCAGCACTGCAACCATCATGGCCTCTGGCGTACCATTTGCTGAGGCTCAAACACAGGTGAGCGAAGGCATGGACGTTACATTTGAAGTCAACGGACGCGCTCACAGCCTTCGCCTGGATCCAAGAACCACACTTTTGGATGCCCTCCGCGAGCACCTGCTTCTGACCGGCACCAAAAAGGGATGCGATCATGGGCAATGCGGGGCCTGCACGGTCATTGTGGACGGTCGGCGCATCAATTCCTGCCTAAGCCTTGCGGTCATGCACGAGGGAGACAGCATTACAACGATCGAGGGTCTCGGGGACCCGGAGCATCTTCATCCGATGCAGGCCGCCTTTATTCAGCATGATGGTTATCAGTGCGGATACTGCACGCCCGGCCAGATATGCTCCGCCGTTGCCGTTCTTGATGAAATCAAGAGCGGCATTCCCAGTCATGTGACGAAGGATCTGCTCGGACCGATGGAGCATAGCGGTCTGGAAATGCGGGAGCGGATGAGCGGCAATATCTGCCGCTGCGGTGCGTATTCGAACATCGCAGAAGCCATGGCTGAAGTCGCGGGAGCGCAACCATGAAAGCATTTACTTATGAGCGTGCCCGGACACCCCACGAAGCGGTCACTGCCCTCGCCCGGAGACCAGGAGCGCGTTTCATTGCCGGAGGAACGAACCTCCTTGATCTGATGAAACTGCAGATCGAAACGCCGGAACACCTGATCGATATCGGCCGGATTGGTCTGGACACTATTGATGACACCTCAGACGGAGGGCTCCGTATTGGCGCGCTGGTCCGTAATACGGATCTTGCCGCAGACCTGCGGGTTCGCCGCCATTACGGCGTCTTGAGCCGTGCCCTTGTTGCAGGTGCTTCAGGGCAGCTTCGGAACAAGGCAACGACATCCGGCAACCTGCTACAGCGCACACGGTGCCCCTATTTTTATGATCCGAACCAGCCCTGTAACAAACGCCAGCCAGGAGCTGGATGTGCCGCCATTGGGGGCGTCAGCCGACAGCTCGGCATTATCGGGACAAGCGAGGCCTGTATTGCAACGCATCCCAGTGACATGGCCATTGCCATGCGTCTTCTTGATGCCACTGTTGAGACCATAAATGTCCGTGGGCAATCCCGTCGTATTCCCATTGCCGATTTTCACCGCCTGCCGGGAAAAAGTCCGCATATCGAAACATCTCTGAACAGGGATGAACTGATCACATCCGTAACCCTCCCGCCCCCAGTGGGAGGACGTCATTTCTATCGCAAAGTCCGTGACCGGGCCTCATATGCCTTTGCCCTCGTCTCGGTTGCAGCCATCATTCAAGAAGATGGTACAGGCAGGGTCGCTGTCGGCGGCATCGCGCCGAAACCGTGGCGTATCGAGGCTGCGGATTCAGAAATACCAAAGGGGTCGGAGGCTGTTGCAGCAAAGCTTCTGGCAGGTGCCTCCCCCACTGCGGAGAATGCGTTCAAGGTTTCGCTGCTGGAGCGCACTCTGGCAGCCGTCATTCAGGAGGCCAAGGCATCATGAAGTTCGATAGAGCCGCAGGTCAAAACCCCATTGATCAGTTACATGTTGTCGGCCATCCCCTGGATCGCATCGACGGACGTTTAAAGACAACAGGCACCGCACCTTATGCCTATGAACGGCATGACGTCGTCCCTCATCAGGCCTACGGCTATATTATCGGGAGCGCTTTCGCCAAAGGGCGGATCACCCGCATGGATATCGCCCATGCGAAAGCCGCACCGGGCGTTCTGGCAATTGTCACAACGCTTGACATGGCCACCTTGAAAAATGGCCCCATGAATACGGCAAAGCTCTTTGGTGGACCCGAAATAACCCATTACCATCAGGCCACTGCGATCGTGGTGGCCGAAACCTTCGAACAGGCCCGCGCGGCAGCAGCTCTGATCGAAACAGAATATGACCACGATGAGGGTCAGTTCGATTTGAAACAGGCGCAACATGCCGCTCGCCCGGTGCAGGGTGCCAATGGATCTCGTGCGGACCGTGTTGGAGACTTTGAAAGGGCGTTTTCGGCTTCTGCAACGCGCTTGGATGAGACGTACACCACCCCCGATCAGACGCATGCCATGATGGAGCCCCATGCGACGATCGCCGCATGGGAAAATGAAAAACTGACGCTCTGGACGTCCACCCAGATGATCGCCTGGAACCGGCGCGATATTGCGACCGCCCTTGGCCTGTCGAAGGAAAATGTCCGGGTTGATTCCCCTTATATCGGGGGCGGTTTCGGCGGGAAGCTATTTTTGCGCTCTGACGCCGTACTGGCGGCTCTCGGCGCCAAAGCCGCAGGACGCCCCGTCAAGGTTGCGCTCACCCGCCCCTTTATCATGAACAATACAACGCATCGGTCGGCAACGATCCAGCGCATCCGCATCGGTACGGATCGTCACGGCAGGATCATGGCTATTGCCCATGAAAGCACGTCGGGCAACCTTCCTCACGGGCGTCCGGAAGCCGCGATAGATCAAACCAAGCTGCTGTATGCGGGTGCTAATCGACTGACGGCGATGCGACTGGCTGTTCTGGACCTCCCTGAAGGGAATGCGATGCGGGCGCCTGGCGAAGCATCAGGCCTGATGGCACTTGAAATTGCCATGGACGAGATGGCTGAACGACTCCGCATGGATCCCGTGCGTTTCCGAATTCTGAATGACACCCAGGCCGATCCTGAAAAACCAGGCCGGCCGTTTTCTCAGCGGCATCTCGTCGAGTGCCTGGAACATGGAGCCGAGAAATTTGGCTGGAGCCGTCGGAACCCCCGCCCCGCATCCGTGCGGGAGGGAGAATGGCTCATCGGCATGGGCGTCGCGGCAGGCTTCCGCAACAATCTCCTGACAAAATCCGGGGCACGCGTGCGTCTTGATTCACAGGGTATTGTGACGGTCGAGACCGACATGACCGATATCGGTACAGGCACCTATACCATTCTTGCCCAGACAGCGGCGGAAATGATGGGAGTTTCCATCGATCGGGTCCGGGTCATTCTTGGTGATTCAGATTTCCCTGTATCGGCAGGATCCGGAGGCCAGTGGGGGGCCAACAATTCGGCTGCGGGCGTATATGCCGCATGCGTCAAACTGCGAGAAAATGTTGCGGAGAAACTGGGATTACCACCAGCCGAAGCGCAGTTCTCAGGCGGAAATGTCCATGTCGGTAACAGTGTTTTCCCCCTTGGACAGACTGCACATGAGAGTGAACTGGTTGCCGAGGACACCATTGAATATGCTGACGTAGACAAACGATACCAGCAGTCCACCTTTGCAAGCCATTTCGTCGAAGTCGGTGTCAATGGATTTACCGGCGAAGTCCGTATCCGGCGGATGCTGGCCGTCTGCTCCGCAGGCCGCATTCTGAACCCCAAAACCGCCCGAAACCAGGTCATCGGTGCCATGACCATGGGCGCTGGCGCAGCCCTCATGGAACAATTGGCAGTCGATACCCGACATGGCTTCTTCGTCAATCACGATCTGGCGGGTTACGAAGTCCCCGTACACGCTGATATCCCTCATCAGGACGTAATTTTTCTTGATGAAGTAGATCCCCTGTCCTCTCCGATGAAAGCAAAAGGGGTCGGGGAATTGGGGCTTTGTGGCGTGGCAGCAGCGATTGCCAGTGCCGTGTATAATGCAACAGGGGTCCGTGTCCGTGATTACCCCCTCACGTTAGACAAGCATCTGGCTCACCTACCGCGTATGACTTGAACACTTCCGTAAAAGTTACACAACCGGGCCAACCACGAGTGGTTCACACAGCTTATGTCTCTCTCCACTGTGCCCTTTATTCTCTAACGCAAAAACAAATCAGCCTGTCGTTTGAAGCGTTCGAACACCATTTGAGAGCCATTAAGGGCTTGATGGTCTCTTTTAAGGACTGATGGGGAAGCCGAGGCTTCCCCATCAGTACCCAGAGGCTGTTATCCGACCTGAAGCAGTTCGGACAGAGCAGAGCGATCCTCCAT
>NZ_JBDOBO010000020.1:0-45066 GCF_047723935.1 Gluconobacter sp. | reverse complement strand
ACCTTGCCGGTCGCGGTGATCTTGAACCGCTTCTTGACCGACGACTTCGTCTTCATCTTGGGCATTTCGGTCTCCCTCGCCGTAAACGATTGGTCCCACCGAAGCGGGACTCTGCACGGCCGGGCATGCCACTTATGGCCCGGACGCGTACACGGAGCGGCTGCCTTATCCCATCGGACTGATTCCGCCAAGAACTTTATTTTCTTTAGCGCGCAAGCAAAAGACGCCTCTTTGTTCAAGTCACGTCACTGTGATCTCGCTCACAGTGACGTGAGCAACATGAACCATCTGACATCTTGATTCTTAAAGCGCTTCTATGTGTTTGTCCGAAGGTCAAGTGCTGCACCAAATAACAGCTCTAGGAACATCATGAGCACATCATCCCGGCCAGGGCTCTGGGCCCTGATCACGGCCGCGGTCTTCGCGCTTTGCGGCGCGATCCTCACCGTGGGAGGCGCATGGGCCGCTTCCCTCGGCGGCCCTCTGTATTATCTCCTTCTCGGCATCGCACTTCTTGCGACCGCCTTCCTCGCATGGCGCCGTAACCCGGCTGCCCTGTGGCTCTTTGCTGCTGTAGTGTTCGCGACGGTCGTATGGGAACTCTCCGTGGTCGGTCTCGACCTCTGGGCACTGGTTCCCCGCTCCGACATCGTGATCATTCTTGGCATCTGGCTGCTGATCCCGTTCGTGTCCCGGCAGATCGGCGGCACACGCGCATCTGTCCTTCCCCTGGCAGGCTCCGTCGGTCTCGCCGTGCTGGTTCTTGCTGCCGGTCTCTTCACAGACCCGCACGACATCAGCGGCAACCTGCCAACAGAGCTGACCAACGCAGCACCGGTTGACGCAGATAACGTTCCAGATAGCGAGTGGCACGCCTATGGCCGCACGCAGGCTGGCGACCGCTGGTCTCCGCTGAAGCAGATCAACTCGTCCAACGTTCAGAACCTCAAGGTGGCATGGCACATCCACACCAAGGATCTGATGGGACCAAACGATCCGGGCGAAGCAACCAACGAAGTCACGCCGATCGAATTCGACAACACACTTTATCTGTGCTCGCTGCATCAGAAACTGTGGGCTGTTGATGCCGCAACAGGTCACGTCAAATGGACGTTCGATCCACACCTGCAGATCAACCCTGGCTTCCAGCATCTGACGTGCCGTGGTGTGAGCTTCCACCAGACGCCAGCCGATGCCACGGACAGCGATGGCAACCCTGCTCCGACCGATTGCGCCAAGCGTATCGTTCTGCCGGTCAACGATGGCCGCCTTGTCGAAGTCGATGCAGAAACCGGGCAGAAGTGCTCTGGCTTCGGTAACGATGGTGAACTGGATCTGCGCCTGCCGAACCAGCCTTACACCACGCCGGGCATGTATGAACCGACGTCTCCGCCGGTCATCACCGACAAGCTGATCATTGCCAACAGCGCCATCACCGATAACGGCTCCATCAAGCAGGCATCGGGCGCAACGCAGGCATTTGACGTTTATACCGGCAAGCGCGTGTGGGTGTTTGACGCATCCAACCCTGACCCGAACCAGATGCCAGACCCGGATCATCCGGTCTTCCATCCGAACTCTCCAAACTCCTGGATCGTGTCGTCCTACGACAAGAACCTGAACCTCGTTTACATCCCAATGGGCGTAGGTACGCCGGATCAGTGGGGCGGTTACCGCACCAAGGAATCCGAGCGCTTTGCTCCGGGTATCGTCGCGCTGAACGCAGAGACGGGTAAGCTAGCCTGGTATTACCAGACCGTTCACCATGACCTGTGGGACATGGACGCCCCGTCCCAGCCGAGCCTCGTAGACATCACGTCGAAAGACGGCACGATTGTTCCGTCCATCTACGTTCCGACAAAGACTGGCGACATTTTCGTTCTTGACCGTCGTACGGGCAAGGAAGTCGTCCCGGCTCCGGAAACACCTGTTCCTGGTGGCGCCGCACCGGGCGATCACACCAGCCCAACGCAGCCGATGTCTCAGTTGAGCCTGCGTCCGAAGGCCCCCCTCTCCGATTCCGATATCTGGGGTGGCACGATCTTCGACCAGATGTTCTGCAGCATTTACTTCCACTCCCTTCGCTATGAAGGTCCGTTCACGCCGCCGTCACTCCAGGGATCTCTGATCTTCCCGGGCGACCTCGGCATGTTCGAATGGGGTGGTCTGGCTGTCGATCCGCAGCGTCAGGTGGCTTTTGCCAACCCTATCTCGCTGCCGTTCGTTTCCCGTCTGGTGCCCCGTGGTCCGGGTAACCCGCTATGGCCGGAACCGAACGCAAAGGGCTCTGGTGGCGAAACTGGTCTGCAGCCGAACTACGGCATCCCCTATGCTGTTGATCTGCATCCGTTCATGGACCCGGTCCTGCTGCCGCTTGGCATCAAGATGCCTTGCCGTACACCGCCTTGGGGTTATGTGGCCGGTATCGATCTGCGCACCAACAAGGTGGTCTGGCAGCATCGTAACGGTACGCTCCGTGACTCCATGCACGGCAGCTCCCTGCCCATTCCGCTGCCTCCGATCAAGATCGGCGTCCCGAGCCTCGGCGGCCCGCTCTCCACGGCTGGCAACGTTGGCTTCCTGACAGGCACGATGGACTACTACATCCGCGCCTACGACCTGACGACAGGCAAGACCCTGTGGCAGGATCGCCTCCCAGCTGGCGCGCAAGCCACGCCAATGACCTATGCGGTCAATGGAAAGCAGTTTGTTGTCACCTATGCTGGTGGCCACAACTCCTTCCCGACCGTTATGGGCGACGATCTGATTGCTTACAGCCTCGCTGATCAGAAGTGATCATTGAGTAAGCCATTGGTTATCGAGAAAAAGGGGTACCTTCGGGTGCCCCTTTTTTTGTCTTCAAGTCCCGGCAAAAGCTTTCTAAGTTCTCGTTACGTTATGAAATATATTCCATAAAGTAAGGGCGTCATGCATTTTTCTCGATCTGGAATGGCTCTGGCCATCTTTGGGCTCATCGCCGTCGTTCCGTCTCCAGCCCACAGCGATGATACTGTTTCCGTAACGGCGGTGCTGGATCCGAGCCATCACGGACGTCTCATCTATCCGCCGGCTGAACTTGAACTGCGGCATTCGGGATCGGCACATATTGTCTGCGTCATCACAAAGGACGGTCAGCCTCAAAGCTGTGAAACTTCAGCGAGCGCACCGGATTTCGCACTTGCAGCAGAAGCCTATGCCTATTCATCCAAGTTTCTTCCGGCATACCAGGACAGCAAACCCGTTGAAGGCCGCTGGGAAAAGACCATTCCCTTCCAGGCCCAGGGAACAGCAACCGTCCCCGTCGTGGATCATCAGCACACTCCACGCCCCTACTATCCAGACTTTGCGAACGACAGAAATATTACAGGAAGAGTAGCCGTCACCTGTCAGGTTGATACTGCAGGCATCGCGCATGACTGCATCGCCAGCCCGGGGCCCGAAATTTTACGACGGGCAGCGCTCGCCTATTTCACGCTGGCTAGATACCTTCCAGCTATAAAAGACGGGCAACCCATCTCAGCCCCCTATCATGGCAACATAAACTGGGAGTCAGACGCGAAAGACCGGAATGACGGGTTCCGCTGAAATCTTGTGTCTGCACGCTGGTCCATTCCATAATCAGCATCGAAAGCCCTGTCGGTTCAGGGCAAAAACTGCACAGAGGCTACGCATGACCCTTCGCAAATTTGCTCTTCTTGCCTTCGCTACCGTCGCTTTCGGCGGCCAGTTCGCACATGCCAAGTCTCAGCCCTGCCGGGACGCCAAAGGCAAATTCACCAAGTGTGAAGCACCGAAGAAGCCGAAGGCCTGCCGGGATGCCAAAGGCAAGTTCACAAAGTGTGACGTAACAGCTCCGCAGGTTGCTCAGCCCGCTCACTAAGCTCAAACAAAAAAGCCCCTGTCAGCAGATGCTGGCAGGGGCTTTTTTGAAAGACTGAGATCGTCAGGCAGCGGCACGCTTGAGGATCGCCTGAGCCATTGCCTCAACACCATTCCCACGGTTCGTGGACAGTGCTTTGACCAGTCCCATATCATGCAAAAAGACCGGGCTCGTCTGAAGGATCTCTTCACGGCTTCGCCCTGAGTACACTCTCAGCAAAAGGGCTACCAATCCCTGAACAATGGCCGCATCGGAAGCCCCAGCGAAGAAGAGCTTACCATCACGGTCTTCCGCTTCGAGCCAGACCTGGCTTTGACACCCCGGAACACGGTGGACATCGTCCTGCCATTCCGAAGGGAAAGCCGGAAGTTTGCGGCCCATTTCAATAATATACTGATACCGCTCCATCCAGTCGTCGAACATCGCCAGTTCGGCTTCAATTTCCTCGATGGCAGCGGTCGCCGTCTCTTCCTGAGGGGCAAGAAAGGCATCACTCACAAAAAACGTCTCCGTCACAGGATAAAGCGGCTCAAATCACCCTTGCGGGCAAGCGGCGCCACCCTGTCACGAACATCCTCTGCCGTCACCCTCACGGTCTCGCCTTTCCGGTCAGATGCAGAAAATGATACGTCCTCCAGCAGCTTTTCCAGAACTGTTGCCAAACGGCGGGCCCCAATGTTTTCAACCCGCTCGTTAATATCAGCCGCCAGTTCCGCCAAAGCATCCACGGCATCGTCACCGAATTCCAGCGTCACACCCTCCGTACCCAGCAGACTCACATACTGCTTCAGAAGCGAATGCTCAGGCTCCAGCAGAATACGCTTCAGATCGTCCCTGCTCAGGCCAGCCAACTCCACACGAATAGGCAGACGCCCCTGCAATTCCGGCAGAAGGTCTGAAGGCTTGGCAATGTGAAAAGCTCCGGACGCGATAAACAGGATATGGTCCGTCTTCACCGAGCCATACTTTGTGCTGACAGTCGTCCCCTCAATCAGCGGAAGAAGATCACGCTGCACGCCTTCACGAGAGACATCTCCGCTGCGCGTTCCATGCTCAGATGTCGCACAAACCTTGTCGATTTCATCCAGGAACACGATGCCATGGTTCTGGGTGTGCTCAATCGCTTCACGCGTCAGGGCTTCGTCATCCAGAAGTTTGTCAGCTTCCTCACGGATTAACTGATCGCGAGCCACCGAAACCTTCAGTTTCTTACGTGAAGGCATCCGGTTCATGAATCCCTTCATCATATCGTTAAAACTGATGACCTGCCCTGGCTGGAGCCCTGGAATATCGCCGCTCTCCTTGCCTCGCTGTGGATCAGGAGCAATCTGGATTTCAATTTCCTTGTCCTCCAAAGCGCCATCTCGCAGCATCTGGCGAAACTTTACCTTGGTGTCGGCTGTCGCGCCTTCGCCAACCAGCGCATCAACAAGCCGGGTTTCAGCCGCGGCTTCAGCTTTCTCCTGCACGTCTTTGCGGCGTCCATCACGCAGCATGGTCAGAGACACCTCAACGAGATCCCGAACAATACTATCCACGTCCCGCCCAACGTAGCCAACTTCCGTAAACTTGGTCGCTTCCACTTTCAGGAACGGAGACTGCGCCAGCTTGGCCAGTCGACGGGCGATTTCTGTCTTGCCGCAACCTGTAGGGCCAATCATGAGAATGTTTTTGGGAACAACCTCATCCTTCAAGCCTTCAGGAAGCTGGGACCGGCGCCAGCGATTACGCATCGCGATGGCAACTGCACGTTTTGCGTCGGACTGACCAACAATAAAGCGATCAAGCTCGGATACGATTTCGTGGGGGGCAAAATTTGGAACAGACATCTCAGGAGGCCTCCCCGCCTAGTGTTTCCAGCGTCACGGAATAGTTCGTGTAAACGCAGATATCACCGGCAATTTTCATGGACCGACGCGCGATTTCCTCGGCGCTCAGGCCCTCCACCGTCATCAATGCCCGTGCTGCAGACAGTGCGTAATTTCCGC
Source organism: Gluconobacter sp. (assembly GCF_047723935.1). Lineage (NCBI taxonomy): Bacteria > Pseudomonadati > Pseudomonadota > Alphaproteobacteria > Acetobacterales > Acetobacteraceae > Gluconobacter > Gluconobacter sp. Next base: position 39,198 of record NZ_JBDOBO010000020.1, on the reverse strand, counting down.
CGGAGCCAATGGCCACAATGCCGTCTTCCGGCTCCAGCACATCGCCATTTCCGGTCAGGGTGAAAGAGCGGTCTGCGTCAGCCACCAGCATCATGGCTTCCAGACGCCGCAGATAGCGGTCCGTGCGCCAGTCTTTCGCCAGTTCGACGCAGGCCCGCTCAAGCTGCCCTGGATACCGCTCAAGTTTCGCTTCAAGTCGCTCCAGCAGGGTAAAGGCGTCAGCCGTGGCACCGGCAAAACCCGCAAGGATATTGCTGTGAGGGCCAATTCGCCGAACCTTGCGAGCATTACCCTTGATAACGGTCTGCCCGAGGGAGACCTGGCCGTCCCCCGCCATGGCCACCCGGCCATCGCGACGAACACAAAGAATGGTCGTGCCATGCCAGCCGACCGGATCGTGGGGAGTGATTTGGTAAGACATCACTCAAAAAGATGGTGCGGATATAGCGCCTGACAAGAGGACCTCTCCTGTCAGGTTATATTGCCTCCTGCATCAGCCGCCTGATCGCATCCTGTAGTCCCTTCTGCGTAAAGGGCTTGGGCAATGGCTCATTTTCAGACTGGGTATCTGTGTGGCCACTGATGAACAGCACTTTGAGATGCGACATTTTTTCCATCAGGATGGCTGCACAGGTCGGTCCATCATGGTCGGGCATGCGCATATCAATCACCGCCAGATCGAAGGGTCCCTTTTCATCTGTCAGCGCCAGAGCCTCGGACAGAGAAGATGCAGAAGCAACCTCATGCCCGTCATGACGAAGAAAACCCTCCGTCACCATACGAACCGGCGCCTCATCATCGACAACCAGTACCTTCAGGGAACGCGGTTTCTCATCTTCCGCAGCCCGATCTGCCACAACATCGCTCCTGACGACCGGAAGCAGCAATGTCATGCACGTCCCTTTGCCGGGCGTGCTGTCCACAACGATTTCGCCATAACTCCGGCTCAGGAACCCATACACACTGGAAAGGCCCAGCCCTGTTCCACGCCCGACATCCTTGGTGGTGAAGAATGGATCAAAAATCCGCTTCATCACCTCGGGTGACATCCCCTCACCCTCATCAACCACATCAATGGCCACCGCACGATCCAGACAGCATTCCGGAGGCAGCGTTTTGAATTTCTGCCCCACTACACGCGCTGACACCGACACTGTCCCGCCCTGCGTCATGGCATCCCGAGCATTCACACAGAGATTCAGAAGTGCCATTTCAAGCTGATCCTGATCCGACCAGACAGCGGGGAAGTCAGCAGGCATATCCTCAAGCGACAGCTTGCAGGCCACACTTCTTTCGCCACTTCGACGCTTGAGACTTTGGACCAGAAGCGCTTCCAGCCCCGGCAGAAGATCCTGCAACGCCACCGGTGCCAGACGTGCCTCACGTGGACGCCCAAACTGAAGCAACCGCCGTGTCAGCACAGCACCACGCTGCGCAGACTCCATAGCGTTCTTCACCAGAGCACCGGATGTCTCATCCAGGTCCACCATATCTTCCAGCAATTCCAGGGACCCGGAAATGGCAGCGAGAAGATTGTTGAAATCGTGCGCAATTCCCCCGGCTAATGTACCTAGGGACTGAAGCTTGTCCGCCTGCCGCAGACGGCTTTCCATCAGCACTCGCTGCGTAACGTCCCGGTCCATGCTGACCTGCCATCGGTCTTCCGTCGGCACGCCCTGGGGCCAGGCCAATGAAAGGCGGCTCAATTCGTGCCAGCGCTGAACGGTTCCTCCGTCATGATCTGGCAGAACTTCAGCAACCAGCCGCTCTTCCTGCCCGGTGCTACGAACATTGTCGCGCATTTGCTGAACATCAGCACGCAGCACTTCCGGGAAATGCATCAGTTCGTCGTTCAGATCCTGTGCAGCCTCATCGCGCACGTTGCTGCGAATACACCGCCCCTGAGCATCCGAAAAAACAAGCCCCATCGGAAGGGCATCCATCAGGCCGCGCAAAAGAGCCTGTTCCGTCTGCAACGCCCGTTGGGCAATACAATGCTGCGTCACTTCCCCAACCAAAGACCGAAGCGCGTCCGAATCCCAGGGTTTGTGCACGTAAGCCTGCACCTGTCCAAGGTTCAGAGCAGACACCACGGCATCCAGATCCGCATAGCCTGTCAGCAGAATACTGCGCGCATCCGAAAACTCGCGCGCGCGCATCAGAAGCTGATCCCCCGTCAGTCCAGGCATCCGCTGATCGGAGATAATGGTGGCGACATCCGGATGCGCCCGCAAAAGCTCCAGAGCTCGCAGGGGATCCGTCGTTGCTAGAATTTCGTACTGGTCTTCCAGCAGATCCTCCAGAGCAACGAGGATTTCTTCTTCGTCATCCACCAGCAAAATACGGGGACGTAATGGCCCCTTCACGCTCCACACACTCATACGGAACGCCCCGTTGCCACCGGTCCATCTTCCGTCATTGTGACGGGAAGGCTGAGCCGGAAACACGCCCCTATTCCGCGGCCATCCGGCAAATGGGCATCTGTGATTTCGATAATGCCATCATGAGCTTCCATCACACTATAAGCGATCGCAAGCCCCAACCCTGTGCCTGTTCCAACCGGCTTGGTTGTGAAAAACGGATCAAACACCCTGTTTCTCAGTTCCATCGGCAAACCCGGACCGTCATCGCTTATCGTCATGTCATACCGGCCATTTTCAAGACGGGACTTGATCACAATGCGTCCCTGCACAGGGCCGCCCTCAGGCGAGATGTCCGCCAACGCGTCGGCCGCATTGGAAATAATATTCATAACCACCTGATTCAGAAACGCAGGCTGACAGACCAAATGCGCCGGAGCCTGCAAATCCTTTTCAATTCTAATGTCCGGGCCAAGCTTATGTCCCAGCAACGCCAATGCTGTCTCAAGCGCACCAGGAACATCGACTGTCTGGAATGAACTTTCATCCAGCCTGGAAAATCGCCGGAGACTCAAAACGAGATTCTGAATCCTCTGCAACCCGAGCTTCATGGATTCCAGACGTGAAATCCCCTTCTGCATGAGCGGCGCACCATCCTCTGGGCTCCCCATCGTCTGAAGGCGCTTTAGCGTCCGCTCCACTGTGTCGGCATGAGCGATGGTGAAGGCCAGCGGATTGTTAATCTCATGAGCGATACCCGCCACCAGCTCACCCAACGAAGCCATCTTGGCAGTCTGCACGAGTTTCGACTGCGCCTGAATCAACTGTTCGTTTGTGCGCGCTAATTCCATATTGGCCTGCGCCAGTGCTTCAGCCATTTCGGCCTTCGCCCTTGCCGCTTCCAGAGTAAGCGCATTCTGCTGCCGCTCAATTTCCTGCTGCCGGAACTCATCCTGCGCCATACGTCTTTGCGCAAGCGTCCTGATCCGCATGGCGAGGGCTTCGATGGCAATGTCGCTGGGAACCAGATCGTCAATACCGGCCTCGAAGAATTCACCGGAAGACTGCCTCCGGAAGCGTGAGGCCTCCACAATGCCAAGCGTTCGGAACGGAATTCCACCAGCTTCCAGAACAGCCTGACGCCGCGCATCCAGAAGGCGGCAGAACTTGAGGTCTTCGTCTCCGCTCCCCAGTTCCAGAACCAGACAATCCGGACCATCTGCGCCGCGCAACCATCCACCATCAATCAGATCGTCTGAACGCTCGATGGACGTGACCGTATGCCCATCACGCCAGAGCAGCTCACCCAACGTTGTCTCAGGCGCATCCTCGGTAATCTCTTCGTCGTCCTCCTCTTCACGGGGAGAATTGACGATGACAATTCTTGCGCGGCGAAAGCGAGAGGCTTCATCCACCTGAAGAAGCTCCGGTCCTTCCCGAAGCAAAGCCCGCATCCGCAACACCAGCAGGTCAGGATGAGCGGATTTGGAAATATAGGCGTCTGCCCCACTTTCCAGCCCCTCTCGCTCACCGCCGGGAAAAGCATCTTCCGTCAGCATCAGGATCGGAATGGTGCGTGTCAGGGCATCCAGCCGCAAACGCCGCGCCAACTGCCCACCCGTCATACCGGGCAGCTCAGAGCACACGACCACAAGGTCAGGCATCAGATCCTCGACCGTTCCCAAAGCAGCTTCACCGCTGCCGAGACAGGTCACGGTGAAGCCTTCTTTTAGAAGAACACGCCAGATCCGCTGGGCATGAGCATCATCCGGCTCCACGAGCAGAACACGTGCGGTCTCTGTGGCTCCGAGCGGAGCTTTAAGATCAGAAGACAGCATGAGAATGACGGAATGTTTGCATTAACGGCCTCTTGCAGCTAGTCCGAAGCTGATGTTCGTCCGATTTCCAAGGGGCGAAGATAACTCCCGTTACCGGATCAGTGGAAGCCGTATCTCATGGACATTCAGCCCTCGCGCAACCTGACGGATCGCCTGCTCAACTCCCGCAGCGGGGAAAGCGGCCCTCTTTCAACCGGCGCGCTGATCCGGACGGGCATCTGGTCCATCTGCTATTTCGCCTTCTACTTCGCCCAGCAGGTCGCAGAGCTTCTCGCTCCGCTTCTCCTGATTCTTGGTCTTGGATGGTATATCCTTCCGCACATCGTGAACGCCATTACGACGAGCGCTGCAAGCGCTGACCCGCAGGCGAAAGATATCATGAACCATGTAGCGGGCACCCTCCCGACCCATCTTCAGATCGGCAGCCACCTGCTGACCCCAGGCTCCCTTATGTTCGACGGCTTTCTCCTGATGGGACTTGCCGCAATCGGAGCGACCCTGTCCGCACTAGCCGCTCGCAACATGTAAAACCCAGGCTCAGGGAGTAAGGACGTGGCCAAACCCTGGCCATAAAGTCACCAGCTCCCCAGCCTTCCAGTGCCATAGTGCGGCCACACTTCCGCCGACCACCACGAGGCTGAGCCCCCACGCGGCACTCCACGCCCCAAGACTTCCAATCATTTTCGTCCCGACAGTCTCGGGTTTACCCAGACCGTGGGTTACTGTCCGGGAATGTAGAACAAACGCATGTTTCGCAGCGTCCCGTGCTTCGGACGCGCTTAGTCCAACAGGATAAGACTGTGATGTTTCAGAGCCTGGAGGCTTTTCAGTCTCAGCCTTGAGCAAGGACAAGTCATCAGGCGGACTTTGTGCAAGCTCCGGCTCGTGAGGCTCTTGTAAAGACCAGCTATCCCCACAGTTCGCGCAACGCAGCCGCCGCGCCTGCTCCAAAAGTGCATCAGGCACTTCAAAAACAGCATGACAGTGGGGACATTCAACACGCATCACGGTATCCTTCAAAAATCAGACCGTACCGGCCTCGGTCTGACCTCAACTGGGTTGCCCATATGACGAGGTTGTCGTTAATAAATGGTTAATACGCCTGCAACACCTTTGATCGTTTTCATATGATCCGCCTGCGCGATGTCTCCCTGAAACCTGCTGGCGTTGGGCAGCCTGTTCTGCACGGCATGACCCTGACAATCCCTCAGGGAGAATTCCGCTGGCTTCTCGGGCCATCAGGCGCAGGCAAATCCAGCCTTCTCAAGCTTCTGACACTCGGGGCAAAACCCGCCTCTGGCCAAATGGATATTCTCAACACCCCAGTCACGGGCGCCAGCCGAAGCACCCTCCGGAACCTGAGAAGACGCATCGGGTTCGTCCCACAGGATTACCGCCTGATCGGGGAGTGGAATGTTTTTGACAATGTTGCTCTCCCGTTGCGTCTGCGCGGGCGCTCCGAACGCGATATTCGACAGGAGGTTTTTGCCGTCTTGGACTGGCTGGATGTCTCCCCGCACGCCCATTCCCGGCCAACCACTCTTTCCGGGGGCGAACAGCAGCGTGTTGCTATTGCACGCGCCCTGATCGGACGACCCGACATCCTTCTCGCCGATGAACCAACAAACGCACTTGAGGATTCTCAGGCCAGACGCCTTCTTGCAACATTCCAGGAACTGATTGATCTGGGAACAACCGTGATTGTCGCGACGCATAACGAAGGTCTTGTGCGCGATGCTCCCGCCCCATCGATCATGCTCCGTGATGGCACGCTCGACCCACACGCAAATGAGGCGATAGCGTGAGCCGCCGCGTCTCTCCCGGTCTGCGCTCAGGCAGCCTCCCTCTGCTTGTTGCTCTCATGACCCTGCTGGCTGGCTTGGCCCTTGCTGGTTTGACCGGTGTTCAAGCGCTTGCAGACGGCTGGGCGCAGGCGGCCCGAAGTGCTGCAACAATCGAAATCCCGACAGACATTCCAAACGCCTCAGATCGTACGGACGCACTCATTCACGCTCTCAAAGCCTTGCCAGGCGTTACCAACCTGCAAAAGCTTTCCACAGACAAGGTGCAGGATCTACTGGCGCCCTGGCTGGGCCAGCCTACGGATGCACGGAAAGGCTTGCCGGGTCTCTCACTGCCGACAGTCCTCATCGTCGCCCACACGCCTGACGCTAACCTAGGCTCCACTGTTCACGACACGCTTCCAGAGGCCATTGTTCAGGAAGACATGCAATGGGGCCAGAGGCTTGAACATTTGGGCACAAGCCTCGTCGGATGCGCGTGGCTTGCCCTTATCCTGATCGCAGCGATTGCCGTTTTATCCATTGGCATTACTGTGCGGCGTTCGGTTGCTGCCCAGAAACGGGCTGTGGAAATCGTGCATTCCCTTGGCGCCGGGGACTTTACAATTTCCAGCCATATTGCCGGTCGGGCTGCACTCCTCAGCTTTATGGGCGGCGTGGCTGGCCTCGTCCTCCTCACGCCACTGACAACCTCCCTTGCCACAACCCTCGCCCCCTTCACGCATCAGGCCACCGTCCCAAGCACCTTTCCGACAACACTAGATGGCTGGTGGACGACACTCCGCATTTTACCTCTCAGCCTCCTGAAAGAACTCGGTGCCCTGCCCGTCATTGCGGCTCTTCTGGGATGGATCACAGCTCAGGGCGTTGTGCTCGTGTGGCTTCGTCGATTGCCGTGAAGGCCTTTCTTTCCTCCCTGCTTCTTATTGCCGTGCTCTGGTCGGCTGGCTTCGTCTGGTTCATTCACGATTCCCGACAGCCACCACATGTTGCCACTGTCTGCGATGGCATCGTCACCCTCACAGGCGGCCAATCCCGTATCGAAACCTCTCTCACCCTTCTCAAGGGCGGATATGGCCAGCTTCTACTGATTTCTGGCGTAGGGCCCCATGTTACACTCGATCAACTTGTGCGCCTTCAGAACCAGACGCTTTCCAGCGATCTGGCCAGCCGCGTCACTTTGGGCCGCCGTGCAGTCAGTACGATTGGTAATGCTTATGAGACCACGACGTGGGCCAGAGATCACAAGATGCACAGCCTGCTGGTCGTTACCGCTGGCTACCACATTCGCCGCGCCATTATAGAGCTCAGCCGGACTGCCCCAGATCTGGAACTCGTGCCTTATCCGGTTCTCCCGCCAGCTCTGGAAGCGCCCCTGTCTCGCCAGACCCTGCACTTACTAATCCGGGAATATTTCAAACTTCTAGGCGCAGAACTGAGTAATCTGACGGGCCTGCCAGACGGCAAGATTGGCCTTACGCCTCACTAAGGCCTCTTGTGTAACCGCAGATTTTCTGGTGAGCAGACAAAATTATGAGCATTCTTCGCGGCCTGCTATTCAATCTTTATTTCCTGATCCTCACAGTCATCATGGGCCTCGGGGCAATCCCGATCCGCCTTATGAAGCGACAGGATCTGGCACTCTCTTACGCCAAACTGTGGTCCAGAGCAGTGCTGTTCGGATTTGCACAGCTTTGCTCCGTGAAAATTGAAGTTTATGGTCGGGATAATATTCCTGCAGGCCCAAGCCTGATTGCATCTCAGCATCAGTCCTTCTTCGATGGCTTCGTCTGGATGGATCTGGTTCCCCTACCGACCTACATCATCAAGGCGGAACTGACTAAAATACCCCTCGTCGGCCCCATGCTCGTTCTGAGCGGTATGATCCCTGTGGAACGAAGCGCCGGATCTAAAGCCCTGCGCACCATGATGAAAGACAGCGCACGCGCTCACGCATCTGACAGACAGATTATTATCTTTCCTGAAGGCACACGCACACTCCCCGGAGAGCGCCACCCCATCCAACCGGGCATTATTGCTTTAGCCCGACAGGCTAATGTCCCTGTCGTGCCGGTCGCCACCAATTCCGGCCTTTTCTGGGACCGATCTCCCTGGCGGAAAAAACCTGGTGTTTTGAAGGTCGTCATCGGCGCCCCACTCCCCTCCACAGAGGGACGCAACGGCTTCACGGACGCGTTAAACGAAGCATGGGATGAACTGTGCGCAACCCATGAATTACCGCGCAATACTGTGGATAACTCTGTGGAGCTTCAGAGGGTTTAACAGCAGCCAGAACGGAAGGAGTTTTGAGGCCACAGGCTTCGGGCGAATTTCAAGAAACCCGGCAGTTTCCACAGAGAGCAGAAAAACCCTGTTTTTCTGCGGTTTTCAGCTATTCCCTGACCTCAATGTGCCCAGATCGCCTTCCATAGACTCGGCTGTCAAACAATGACTGCACGCGGAATGCTGTTTTGGGGATAAAATACCGCCCATCGAACCAGCCTCTTTATCCAGTTACACAAAGACAGGCCCAGTGAACCCAGTTTCCAATACTGCCCGTTACCTGAAAATCACGCTTGTCATCTTCTGTTTCATTACAGTTGTGGCAGCTGCAGATACCGCCCTGTGGCATCACGTCACCACCAGAATGCAGGCACAAATTGAAAACGAAGTCGCGAACCTGAAAGCTACGGGATGGTCTGTAGAGACTGGAGAAGTTCGTCGTGGAGGCTGGCCTTTCGGAGCATGGATCGACATCCAGACACCCCAGCTCAGCCATAAAAATTTTCCTGCCCAACCATTCGAAGCGGGTTGGGCAGGTGAGAGTTTCAGGCTTGGCGGACCATGGACGGAACTCGTCAGAAACGGCCTCACCGTCTCCCTTCCTGGTCGTCAGGCTGCGCGCATTATCACTTCTTCGGCCAGAGTAACCATTCTCACAGAAGCTTTGAGACTGCACATCTCAGAGGACGGAACCGTGATGTTCCATGCCCCTTCTGCCCAAGTCGCCGTCGCAATAAATCTTATGGATCAGACAGTCGCGCTGTCACGCCTTTCTGGACGCATCCTCATCCAACCTCAGGCACCAGCAGGAGCCACACGCCTCGGACTGGATCTGTTGTCTTCCACTCTCAGCACATCATTGTTGAATGCTGCCAAATATCCACTGCACAACGCTCATCTCGTGATAGCTCTCACAACGTCCAGCACACACCCTGAAAGCCCACTTTTTAGTCCTGAAGGCTATGAGCGCCTACTCGTGCAGACAGCATCATTTTCGATGGGGTCGGAAGCGACTTCTGCACATCTTTCCTTTTCCGGTGAACTGACATACCCAACACTCAACGGCCACCTCACCCTGACGCTTCTGAACTGGCATGATGCCGCCGAAAAAATCCTGAATATCCCGCGCCTTCAGACCTCGCTTGCTCCAGACACGCGCGTCTTCCTTGAGCGCATTCTGCACGCAACGCCCTCATCCGGACTGGCAGAAAGTCATCCTGTTGTCGCAGAAGTTTCCGTCGTAAACGGCCATGCTGCGCCTGCTCTCGAACAACTTTTGCAAACAATCTCCACACAAAAAATTGACGCGTCACATTTGCGCGAGTAGACGCAGGGAATGTTTTGATTTTTGTCAAAACCATGGCGCGGAAAGAAAACTTTTCCCGTGCTGCGGCTTTCAAGATTCAGATCCGGATCATGTGTGCAGTGCGGCGCGCATGATCTCAGCTCATTCCTGACTTCTAGGGTGCGAGCGTAGCTGACGGGTCCATGCGGACCGGTTCTGCGGTCCGCCTCCCAAGCAGAAGGCACCATCGCAATGTTTGGCCTGTCGGCTTTATTTCTCGCGCGATTTCAGTTCGCGTTTACAGTCGGGTTTCACATCGTATTCCCGGCATTCTCGATCGGGCTTGCTGCCTATCTCGCCGTTCTTGAAGGCCTTTGGCTCAAGACGGGACGCAGCGCCTATCTGGATCTCTTCAAATACTGGCTGAAAATCTTCTCCGTCGTGTTCGCGATGGGCGTGGTTTCCGGTCTGGTCATGTCCTACGAGTTTGGCACCAACTGGTCCCAGTTCTCGCAGAAAGCTGGCCCCATCCTCGGCCCGATGCTGGCCTATGAGGTGATGACGGCCTTCTTCCTTGAAGCCGGCTTCCTCGGCGTCATGATGTTTGGCCTGAACCGCGTGGGCAAAGGTCTGCATTTCGGCGCCACCTGCATGGTCTCGATCGGCACGCTGATCTCCATGACGTGGATTCTCGCTTCCAATTCCTGGATGCAGACGCCGCAGGGCTACATCATTGATGAAGCTACAGGGCGATTCCTGCCGGGCAACTGGTGGCAGATCATCTTCAACCCGTCCTTCCCCTTCCGCCTCGTGCACATGGGGCTGGCAGCATTCCTGTCCGTCGCGTTCATCGTCGCTGGTGTCGCTGGCTGGCATCTGCTGAAGGCCCGTCGTGAAGGCCGTCAGGCGTCCGAACAGGTCCGTCTGATGTTCTCCATGGCTATGTGGATGGCCGCGATCGTTGCTCCGGTCCAGTTCCTGGCGGGTGACACGCAGGGTCTGAACACGCTGGAATACCAGCCTGCCAAGATTGCCGCGATGGAAGGCGATTGGGACTCTGAAGGCCGTGCGCCGGAAATCCTGTTCGGTATTCCGGACATGGAAAACGAGACGACGCACTACAAGGTCCAGATTCCGCTCCTCGGCTCCCTGATCCTGACTCACAGCCTCGATGGCAAAGTGCCGGGCCTCAAGGACTACCCGAAGGATCTACGCCCGTATTCGCCGCTGCTGTTCTTCTCCTTCCGCATCATGATCGCGCTTGGCTCGCTCATGGTTCTGGTTGGTCTGTGGTCTCTCTTCCTGCGCTGGAAGGGCAGCCTTTACAGCAACGCGATGCTCCATCGTGTCGCTCTGTGGATGTCCCCGGCAGGCTTTATCGCCCTGCTGTGTGGCTGGATCACGACTGAGGTCGGCCGTCAGCCATACACGGTTTATGGCCTCCTTAAGACCTCCGACAGTGTCTCCCAGATCGCTCTGCCGAGCATGGCGACGTCGATGGTTGCCTTCGTGATTGTGTACTTTGTGGTCTTCGCAGGTGGCATCACCATTCTCCTGCGCAGCTTCGCAGAAGAGCCTCACTCTGGTGAAGAAGGTCCGTCCGAGCACGAGCCCCAGATGTCCGCTGGTACCACGCAGGTCTCACATCACCCCCACAATGCTGGTCTGGCGGAGTAAGCGATCATGACCGAATCCGCCGCTTTCTGGCTTCCCGTGGTCTGGGCCGTTCTCGCGGCCTCTGCCATCTTCCTCTACGTCATCCTTGACGGCTTTGACCTCGGCATCGGCGTCCTGTTCCTCAAGGAACGGGATCACGATCACCGCAACGTTATGGTCAACACGGTCGCCCCTGTCTGGGACGGCAACGAAACCTGGATGATCTTCGGCGGCGCCGCACTCTACGGCGTCTTCCCGGTCGCTTACGGCACGATCCTTCCCGCGCTGTACCTGCCGATCCTGTTCATGCTGCTGGCTCTTATCCTGCGCGGTGTCTCCTTCGAGTTCCGATTCAAGATGAAGTCTCCCGGCTCACAGTTGTTCTGGGATGCATCCTTCTGCGGTGGCTCCATCGTTGCAGCATTCATGCAGGGTGTGATCCTCGGGACGCTGGTGCAGGGCATTCCTGTCCAGAACAACGTGTTCGTCGGAACCTCGCTGGACTGGCTGACGCCGTTTGCACTGTTCTGTGGTGCAGCCGTCACAATCGGCTATGCGCTTCTGGGCTCCACGTGGCTCATCTGGCGCTGTGAAGGCGAACTGCAGGATACGATGCGTCGTGTTTCCTACGGCCTTGCCGGCCTGATGCTGCTGACGATCGTCGCTGTATCCGTCTGGACGCCACAGCTTCACACGACCTACATGCAGCATTGGCTGGAATGGCCACAGCTTGCTCTGGTACTGCCGGTTCCGGTCGCTGTCGTAGCTGTCGCTGGCGCGCTGTTCCTGGGCCTGCGCAACCGCAAGTCCCACCTGCTGCCGTTCATCTCGACACTGGGTCTGTTCTTCCTGTGCTTCTCCGGTCTCGGGATCAACGTGTGGCCGTATATCGTGCCGCCGACCATCACGATCTGGCAGGCCTCTTCGCCACCAAGCAGTCAGGCTTTCGTCCTGTTCGGTGCGATGTTCCTGCTGCCAGTCATCCTCGGCTACACGATTTATTCCTACTACGTGTTCCGTGGAAAAGTGACGAACGAGCATCACTACCACTGACCTTCAGGGAGTTCGCGCCATGAGAATCGAGTACGGAAAGCCCAACCAGAAAACCGGCACCGTCGCCTGGATGAAACGGGTGGGATGGTTCGTACTCTTCTGGCTCAGCGGTGTCCTCGTCGTTGGCGTGGGCGCTGAACTCCTCAAGAGGATCATCTTCGGCGGCCATCACTAACCGAGACCTCCCAAAGAAAAACCCCGCCCCTGAAAGGCGGGGTTTTTTCATGCCGTCAGAAGGTATCTTTCTGCCGACGCAAGTCCGCAAACTGCGATACATCGGACGCTCGCAGAAATGGATTCGTGGCCCGCTCTGTTCCCAGAGAAACTGGTAATGTCGGTCTCCCCGCTTCCAAAAGCGTTTCCACTTCCGCTGCCCGCGCTTTCAGAGCCTGATTGGCTGGATCGACATGCAATGCGAAGGCGACGTTCGAGCGGGTGTACTCATGTCCGGCACAAACCAGCGTGTTATCAGGCAGTGCATCATAACGATGGAGACTCCGATACAGCTCTTCTGCTGTCCCCTCCAGCAGGCGCCCACATCCGACACTGAACAGCACATCACCACAGAACAAGGCAGGCACTTCAGGCACAACATAGGAAAGATGCCCGACAGCGTGTCCCGGCGTTAGAAGAACGTCCACTTTGGTGGATCCGATATAAAAACTGTCACCGTCTTCGAGGCCACGATCCAGCTTGGGGAGCCACTCCTGCTTCTGGGAGGGGCCGAACACTTTCGCGCCATATCGCTCGCGAAGTGCTTCCACCCCTCCCGTGTGATCCGCGTGGTGATGCGTCAGAAGAATCAGATCGAGACGCCCTTCTCCCAACACGTCCATGACTGGGCCAGCTTCGCCTGGGTCCACGACAGCCCGCGTCCCGTCTTCTGCTTTCAATAGCCAGACATAATTGTCTGACAAAACCGGAATGGACTGGATATCAAGTGACATGACTGTTCCCCTGAACTGAGCTTGCTGGTTAGATACTTCCATGCTGACGCGCCTGACACGCACCCGTTCCGAAGATGCTGCCGCTTTCTATCAAAGCTGGGCAGGCCAACGCACAGCCAGTCTCCTCAACCGAAGATTGAACAGCCTCCTGCCAGACCTCCGGGCGCGTCGACTTCTCGGGATAGGGTACCCCGGCCCCTATCTTCCTGCCACAGCCGGGTGCGCAATTTCTGCGCGTTTGCAGCATCCCCAGACCCAGCGCCCATTTCACCACATCGTTCAGGACTGCCTGATTGATAGCGGGCGCCTGCCTTTCGATGACCTGTCGATGGATACGGTGCTGGTCGTTCATGGACTGGAGTTCACCCGCTCAGCAGCAGAGTTTCTCCGCGCTGCCTGGAAAGTCATGACGGATGACGGCTACCTTATTCTCGTCGTGCCAAACCGCTCCGGCTACTGGGCTCATACGGATGCAACACCCTTCGGTCACGGCGTCCCCTTCAGCACCAGACAACTGACGCGGCTGCTGGAGCAGGGACTGTTCCAAATCGAACACCATACTGGCGCCCTCATGACGCCCCCTGCTCTGCTGTCGCGCCTTTCAGGCACACTTCCAGAGCGCCTTGGAAAAATGATCCGCTACCCCTGCGCGGGCGTCCATATCGTGGTGGCTCGCAAAAACGTTTATGCAGGCCTTCCCCTGATGGACGAAAAAGCGCGCGTGACCGTCCCCAGACAGGTTGCAGAACCTGCCTGAAAAACGCCTTCTTTGTGGCGAATTCTTGACCCTAGCTTCCTGTGCCGTAAGAGTGCGTTCCATGTCGTTGATCCAGTCCCTCAAACTTGTCCTGTCGCCGCCGCATCGCGCTGCGACTCCCTTCCTCGCTGCTGGTGCCTTCGTTGGCATTATCGGCCGCCTGACACCCTGGCGGTTCACGCGTCTCATCGGAAAGGCTGGCATCGCATTTTCTGCCTTCTGCCTGTACTTCTTCCGGGACCCCAAGCGCACACCCCCACCGGGATCAGATCTCGTACTGGCGTCTGCAGATGGCCGCGTAACGTCAGTCTCCCTCGTTGCTCCACCGGCAGCGCTTGAAATGGGCACAACTCCGGTCTGGCGCGTCTCGACGTTCCTGTCCGTACTGGACGTGCACATCAACCGGATGCCTGCAGCCGGTCAGGTCACGAAAATTGCCTATCATGCAGGCAAGTTCCTGAACGCGAGCCTCGACAAGGCATCAGAGCACAACGAGCGCAACGAAATCCGCCTGACGCTTGCGGACGGCCGCAATATTGGCGTCGTGCAGATCGCAGGCCTGATCGCGCGCCGCATCCTCTGCTTCGTTGAAGAAGGCGAGCACCTGGAAGCTGGTGAACGCTTCGGTCTGATCCGTTTTGGCTCCCGCACAGACGTGTATCTGCCGCCGGGTGTTGAGCCGATCGTTGTTGAAGGCCAGACCATGATCGGGGGCGAAACCGTCCTGGCGAAGCTCTGAGCCAGAACGCGCCAATGACCATTCCCGAGACGGCTGAACCCAACCGTCCTGCCAGACGCCGCCGCATTCGTCGCCGACTGCGCCGCATGGGACGCACCCCCCGCACACGCGTGCGGGGACCGTCCTTTAACCGGCTGATTCCCAACATCCTGACCATGCTCGGCCTGTGTGCCGGGTTGAGCGGGATGCGCTTTGCGCTGGAACACCAGTTTGCACACGCAGCGGTCGCCCTCCTGATTGCCGCCTGCATTGATGGACTAGATGGCCGGATTGCCCGCCTTCTGCGCGGCACAACGCGTTTTGGCGCCGAATTTGACAGTCTGTCAGATTTTGTATGCTTCGGTGTGGCACCGTCGTTCGTGCTGCTGATCTGGTGCCTTGAAGATGCCGGGCGCTATGCCTTCGTCCCTTGCATCATGTTCACGGTCTGCATGGCCCTTCGCCTGGCACGCTTTAACGCAAGCCTGGATGATGATGATAAGCCAGATTACTCCGCCAACTTCTTTACCGGCGTTCCAGCCCCTGCTGGCGCAGGTATCGTTCTGTTCCCCGTATTCCTGGGCCTTGAGGCAGACAGGATGCACGCCGAAGGCCTCGCAGCTTTTGCCCGTGCACCCATTGTCTCGGCAGTCTGCCTGATCCTGACAGGTCTGCTGCTGGTCTCGACGCTACCGGTCTGGTCTTTCAAGAATTTCAAGGTTCCGGCCCGCTATGTTCTGCCGCTCATGCTGGGAACGGGCCTCTATGCGGCCGTTCTCGTTGCAGACCCGTGGGGCGCACTAGCCGCAGCCGGACTTTTCTATGTCGCAATACTGCCCTTTTCCCGCCGGTCTTATCACCGGCTGAAACGGGCCGCTGAAGACATGTCCGAGACGGTTGAAGAAGAAGCAATCTGAACAAAAAAAGCCGCCGGAATAACCGGCGGCTTTTTTTTATGTCTCCACATGGCTGGAAGCAGTCTTCCAGCCATTCGGAAAATACTTATTCCGTGACATCCCAAAGCCATGCTGCACCGCGGACGCCAGAGCTGTCACCATGCAGGTTCTTGACGATTGGCGTTGTGCAGACCGGCGTAATGACGTGCTTGCTCAGGAGCGGCGGAACACGCTCATACAGAGACGCCAGATTGGAAATTCCGCCTCCGAGAACAATCACGTCCGGATCAAGGAAGTTGATCGCAAGGGAACAGGCGCGCGCAAAGCGCTCCATGTAGAGGTTCAGTGCGCGGATGGCAGCCTGATCGCCGTTTGCAGCAGCATCTTCGATGCCAGCCGTGTTGCGGTTACCTGGGCCCTTCCAGTCAGCAGCGAGAGCCGGACCGGAAAGATAGCGCTCCATGCAGCCTTTGTTTCCGCAGAAGCAAGGACGCGGCTCACCATCTTCAGGGAGCGGCCAGGGAAGCGGCAGATGCCCCCACTCACCTGCAATATGATGACGGCCCTCAATCACACGGCCGTTATTGACAATGCCAGCGCCCATGCCCGTTCCGACAATAATACCGAAAACAGTCTGTGCACCTTTGGCTGCACCATCGGCCGCCTCAGACAGCGCAAAGCAGTTCGCGTCGTTCTCGGTGCGAACAGGACGGGACAGGGCCGATTCTAGATCCATGCCAAAAGGCTGATCGTTCAGCCAGGTCGCATTGGCATTCTTGATCAGACCGGTCTCTGGAGAAATCGATCCTGGAATGCCAATACCCAGCGTGGATGTGCTCTGACCGGCAGACACGCGGTGGCTAGGAACAGCCCCCAGACGGTGGTCCACGCTCGTCACGAGATCACGGATCGCAAGAACCGCTTCCGGATAAACACCTGGATTGGGAATTCGCTCACGCAGGACAAGATCGCCCTGACGATTAAGAACTGCGATCTCGATCTTGGTTCCACCGAGATCAATACCAAGGCGATAGTCAGCCATCTCATGCCCTGTGTTGTTTGGCGGCCGTCTGAAAAGAGAGCCTGAAAACAGATTAACGCACTGTATGCGCTCGTCTGATTGAACGTGAAAGCCTCTGTCGGCAAGTCATCCGATCACAAAAAATCAATGTTTCTGTTTTTGTAGGATCGAGTTCTGGTCAAACTCCGCCATTCATCCCTCAGCGAGGCGCTGAAGACCCAGAAGAATATCCTGCGGTGACGGAGGACATCCTGGAATAGCCCGACGGACAGGCGTGAGGGCTTTCAAGCCCCCTAAAGTGGCATAATTCGGCCCGAAAATCCCGCCATCAACAGCGCAGGCCCCTACAGCCACCAGACTTTTTCTAGCCGGCATCGCGTTCCAGACCCGCTCAAGCATTTGAACACAGGCCCTACCCATCGGACCCGTAACCAACAGCCAGTCTGCATCTGCTGGATCGGTAACGCGTGCGAAGCCATATTGCTCAAGCGCGAAAGCACTGCCGCATAAACTCTCCACTTCCATGGCGCAGCCTTCACATCCTCCGGTCTCCAATACGTACAAATTGATCGTATCGGGACGGACAGACGTGCCTTTGTCAGCAGATACTCTCCACCGCGAGACATTCAGGAAAGCGTGCAACACACTGAGTGGGCCCATAGTCTGAAACGCCGTCACATTGCCACTCCAGACGGGGCCAGAGCCAGAGACTTCAGCCCGGGGCTCAAACGTTCTGGAACCTCTCCCTGCAACACGCGATGCAGAACGGGCAGCAAAGAGACAGCCGGGTCTCGGGCATGGACAGACTCAATCTTCCCATTTTTCAGGCGCACCCAATACCAGACGTCACCTCTCGCCCCTTCAGCCGCGCCGATGCCTTCCTGCGTGGCTTCAGGTGCAGGCTCGTCATCATCCATGCCGATGGTCCCCAAAATCCGCTTGATTAAAGCCAGAGAATCCCGGATTTCCGTCAAACGCAGCGCATCGCGATCTGCCGCATCGCCATCGCTGGAGCCTGTTGCCCGCAAAGCATCCAGCCGCATACCAACTTCCCTGCGACGCACATCCAGACTTCGACCTGAAGCCCGGCCGACCAGACCACCCACGGCAAATTCACGTGCCTGCGCGGACGCCAAAACAGCCAGTCCCTTCAAACGGGGTGCAAATACGGATTGCAGTTCGCGCAGTTGCGCCATGCGAGAGTACATGACCTCCAGAACAGCTTGAGCCAGCGGAACGATTTCCAAACCAGACCGCACGCCCTCGCACGTAATCACGTCCGTCAGTCGGCGCGGTACGCCCTGCTCTGCACAAGCGGCGGCAATGGCCTCCCGCGCATGCTCGCAGTGTGTTGCCAGCAGACCTGCATCCACGGAACGCGCTGTTCTCGCTATATCGAAGAGGTGGACGGAAATTCGCTCGATTTCGAGAAGGATCATCCAGGCATCCCGCGTCCCTGGACCTGGCTGCAACCCGCGCGCTTGGGCAACAGCCCGGGAAAACGCCATTGGATGAGCAACAAAACCTCCAGCCGTCATGCGGGAAACCAGCGGGAGTGCCTCTTCAGGCGACAATCCAACCATGCGTTGCAACACACCGCGATGAGCCAGTCCGGCATCGACGGACAGCCCTTGCACTGCGCCGCGCACCACATTGAAAGAGAGTTCGAGCGGACCGCTCAATCCTGTTGTTTCCGCGCGCAGGCGGCTACGACCCGCAGGCAAGGGCATAGCCTGCCCTCCAGGCCCCGGCCGTGAGGACAGCGGCCATGTCGTTTCCCAGAAACCATCGTCAAGGGCAGGACGACCATCTCCACAGGCACTCATGGCCTCAACACCCCAGAGATCATAGGCCACACGTTCCCCCCACTCCGCAGCAGGGAAACGTGAAGATGGTGCCAGATAGCGACGATCTTCCACCGCCGTACTGGCCATCAGAGGGCAATCGCCATCCAGCAACAGCACGTAAACACGCTGCTCATCCGCCCAGCAGGACAACAGGGACAAAGCTCTGCCGGGGGCAGCCAGCATCGCTTCCCATTGCTCGGGATCAAGATGGTAATGCGCCAGTGCAACCCGCTCACCACTCCGGATGATGCGCTCCATGCTCATCATGGCCGCCACCCAGGTTCTGGATGCCATGCCAGCAGCAACGGCCCGCAAAGACCGACAAGCAGAAGAACAGCCTCAACAGCCGGAACAATGCCATTCTTGAGACTAAGACCGGACGGCATCAGTCCGGCCAAACGAACCTGCCTCAACCCGGGAAGAAGACAAACGATCATCAGCACGAGGAGCAATGGCTCGAGAGAGCGACCAATCGCCAACAACGCGCAAAAGACCGGCCATGGCGCTACGCCAGCGGCAACCATCTCGTATCGACGGCCATCATTCTGACGTTCCAGAACAGCCAATCCAACAGACGCCACTAAAAGAAGGACAATTGCACTTCCTTCACCAACTGCCGCTGCAATCGCACCCAGCGAGGACAGAATGGGCAAAAAGACACCGCGCCCTCGGGACTGGCCTGCCATCCGCATGATCAGTGTCCCAAACCCTGCGACCAGAACTAGAATATGAACAAGCGGGTGTCCGTCCAGTCGCAACATCAGCAGAATGGCTGCAAACCTCAGGCCCGTATCAAGCAGCACTGCATCAGGTTCAGGGACGGGAGACGGCCCCAGACCGGCCATCATGCACAACCCGACTGTCAGCAGAACCGGCCCCAGAGGAGACTGGTCCATCGACAGCAGGGACGCCCCCAGTACTCCCAGAATAACTCCACCGAGACGTGACCTCGCCATATCCCAGACAATGGCAGCCTTCTGCGCCCCCCGGCCCTCGCGCCAAGCCCAGAGAACCGTTCCTGCGCCACACAGCACCGTAACGGCGAAAGCTGAATGAACATTCAGGGCCATCAAAGCGCATCCGGTCACCAGAAATGGCAAAATGCGTCCAACCCGGTCTCCCGCAGGCGGCAAAAGAAGCGGCATGACTGCAACCACGCAGGAGCACGCGGCGGCGAGCGCATCCGCACCCGGCATCAGCCAGACCGCAACGGGGGTCATGAGAGCACCAGCAATCGCAAACGTGCGACTGCTGACAGCCTGTCGGCCTGGCGGGGTCATGAGCAGCAGAAAAGCGGCCAGAAGCGGCCAGACTGTCACGGCGAACAGAGTTCCAACGGGAGCAAGTGGATGCATCAGTTTTCCTCCACCCGCCGCCAGGCAAGGCGCGGCAACAGCGTCATACCCAGTGCGCCCAGAACACCCCATAGCGCTACAGCCGCAGCAAAGAACGGCCACGACTGAAGAACACACGCCATGACAATCAGTCCGTCAGCAGCCATCAGCAGCCCTGTAAACTGCACAAGGGCTGGGCCGAAAGCAGTGCCACAAAGGCCTACCAAAACGGCCCCCGCTCCCAACACAGGCGCCAACCCAAGACTCGCACCTGAGAGACCTAGTGCCAGCAGCAGAAGCAACGCCCCGACCACAGGCAGCACGGCACCGCGATCTGGCACATGACCAGCGAACCGCCTGAGCCATATCCAGGCACCAATATTCAGACCGATTAACGCGATCGAGGTGAGCAGCGCCAAAAGCCCTCCACAGACTGTCGCCCCCGCAAAAGCACATACCAGACCGTAGAGCGGCAGGCCTCGTCCATCTCGCCCCAGCCCGGCAAGCGACAGCAGCAGGAGCACACCAAATCCGACAATCATGTCGCAAACCTCCCGGCGAGCGCGAGCAGAAGCGCCACGCCGGCAAATAGCGCCGTCAGTCGTTCACTGCGTTCCTGTGCGGTGAGCCTCAGTCCAATAAGCACGACCACCACAAGAGCAAGTCGCCCCAACAGCCCGCCCAATCCAACAAACCAGCCCGTCACATCGCTTTCACCCAGACCAACCGTAATGGGTAGAGCGAGATCAGCCAGCAGCAGAAGCCAGGCCATATTCAGAACTTCCGCAACATTCCTCGACATCTCACGAACCTGACGGCTTTTTTCGCCATCCAGACGTTGGATCATATCGTCTTCACGCAGGGGCGGGCAGGAAATTGCCAACGCCAATGCGCATGCGCCCAACGCACCTTCGAGCCCTGGTGCTGGCTCAATGTGCAACATGGCACATAGGCCCCCCAGACCATCCGCACCCGGTGCAGCAAGCGCAATCAAAGCCTCCGTCAGGCAGAGCACCAGAACGGCAGGGAGAACCCGCCGCCATTCTTCCCTTTGCTGTGGAACACCTAACATGAGGCGACCGGCCAGCAGCAAAAGGCCGATCAGCAGAGGATTGGCGAGGGAAACAAATGCCCCGCCCGTCGTCACCGCAGGCAGAACAACAAAGATCAACAATGCAATGGCCAAGACAAGCGCCAGTCTCGGTGCAACGGACTGTTTTAAGACAACGCCCCAGAAACGGATTGCCCTGCGCATCTGACGTTGAGGCCCGCAAATGGCTTCGCCATTTATCCAGCGAGGCAACTCCGCCAGCGCCCACGCCATGACAGGCGCCAGAACCAGAAGAATAAAAAGCTGAAACAACGTCTGGGCGACAGCCCACAGACCGGTCATCATCATGCCGTCAGACCCAGAACCACCAGAACAAGCGCAAGCAGCACAAGCCAGAGCCCGACCGCCATCTGCCGCATATCTGGCATTTGACCGCTCTTAAGCGCCGCCAGTGCCTGAAGACGAATACGGCCACCAACAATCAAACGACGCATGATCCAAGGCAGAGCCGGAGGTTCTTCGAAGAGTCCGGTCTCGGAACGTCCGGTCTGCGTCCCCGGAAGCAGTAAGTTCGCGATAGCCTTTTCAAGACCGCGCTCCGTGCGCCACGATTTTACAAAGAACAGCCACATCACACTGAGAATTAACATCAAAGCTGGCACCTTGAGGTGCGCGCCGTCTCCGCCCCCCAAAGACCAGAACGGCCAGACCCACTCTCCCTCGACGTGATGAAGCACGGGACTGAACACGCCAAACACTGCCACCGGCAGTAGCAGAGCGCCCAAAATAACCCCACAGACAGCACCTGCGGGACCGATAGGCAAAACGCCGGTGTCGGGCCGACGCCCCACAGTCAAAACATCAAACAGTGAGATCAGGCCAATCAGGAGCGCCACAAGCACTCCAATCACGCTCCAGCCCTGCACACCAGCAGCCAGCCCCAGCGCAGCGTGAATTCCCAGCCACAACACGAGAAACCCCGGCAGGGGCGGAAACGGCAGACGCAGCGTCACGAGGACCGGCATCAGTCTTAGTGCCGGAACAGACAGCGTTATCAGGGTCAGATCCAGCAATAGGCTTTCAAGCGCAACCCGCGCGCCTGTTCCCATTCCCTCATCCTGCGCTGCAATCAGAAGCGTTGCCAGAATGGCAGGCCGGACCAGTCCCAGATCGCCCGGGGAAATTCCCCAGAACACGCTGCGCCCCAAAACGAGCAAAACAAGAGCAGCCAGTCCCGCTGCGCAGCCAATAGGGACGACGGCCCCCGCATGCCAGACAAGCGCAACGGCAAGAACAGACGACAACGCCGGAAACAGCGCCCCCTCACGTGTGAAGAGCGCAGGCCAGAACAGCACCGGAAAGAGAGAAAGAAGCGCCAACGTACTGTCTGGCATTAATGCCGAGCATAAGAGAGCTGGCAGCGCCCACCATACCGGGCACGCTTTGCGCTCCTGCGTCATCAGCACGCCAATCGCTACAGCAACAGCCGGAGCAGACGTCAACAATACAGCCGCAAGAGCTGCCGGAAGGGCAAAGCGCCCCCGGCCAACACGGCTTTCCCGGTCTGTCTTAAGAGCAGCGGGAAACGTCAATGCCGCAAGGCAAAGAGAGACCGGATCAGTATGAAACAGGGCAGAAAAAGTGAGCAGGGTACGGTCCGGTCCAGAGTGGGAACGGGCCGTATCAGATCATGCCCGTCAGATCATGGCGAGAGATACCTTGCGTTGCGGCGGAGGGAAAGCATGATCCAGAACTTTCAGGTCCTCTTCAGTGAGGCTGATTTCCAAACTGGCAACATTGGAGAGGAGATGCTTTGGAGAGCCAGCCTTGGGAATAGCCATGACATTTCCCCGACGCATCACCCAGGCCAATGCAATCTGAGCAGGATCAGCCGCCCCAGCAGACGTCTCATGCCTCCCTGCGATCTCGGCAAGAGCGGGGTGCTGGAGAAGTTCGCCGCCCTGCCCCAGCGGAGAATAAGCCATCGTCACGGTGCCGGTCGAAAGATCATGATCCAGCAGATCAAACTCTGTTCCACGATGCTCCAGACTGTAAAGAACCTGATTGACCTCACAGGCCCCTGAAAGCGCCTCGATTTCTTCCATGTCATCAACATCGAAGTTCGAAACACCCCATCCCCGGATCAGCCCGTCTGTCTGAAGGTCTTCAAACGCCCGAATGGTCTCTTCCAGCGGCGTACCACCACGCCAGTGCAGCAGATACATGTCCAGCCAGTCCGTATCCAGGCGGTCCAGCGAGCGCCGACAGGCCCGGCGCACGCCGTCATAAGATGCGTTGGACGGGAGAACCTTGCTGACGAGATAAACATCATCCCGTACATCCGCGATGGCTTCACCAACCAGCTTTTCAGACCGGCCGTTTCCATACATTTCCGCTGTGTCGATAACCCGCAGACCGGCTTCCAGACCCGTGCGCAAACTCTCGATTTCCAGAGCGCGGCGATCTGCACTGTCTCCGACATTCCATGTCCCCATTCCCAATGCAGGAACGGTGGTGCCGTTGCGGAGCGTAACGGTTTTCATAAGGCGTCTCCCGGGAAGAACTCTGTCACACAACGACATACCCCCCGAAGATGTTCCGCCTGAACCTCAGCCGGACTTCTTCCAGCCCCGCTCCTGCTGCTGCCAGTACACAAGAGTATGGCCAGCCGCTTTCAAGGCTACCCATCTTTGACGGGCCCTCTGGACGCTCGCGGGGTCACGCCCATCGAACAGGTCAAAAATTCTTGTGAACGGAGAAAAATCGTCTTCTCCAGCGCCATCAATCCGGAACAGGAATTTTGCGCCATTCGGCACATCAGTCCCTTCTGTCAGCCAGATCGGCTGCCAGGACGCATGACCCATTTTCGCAGTGCCATGCGGAAGCCATACGGGATCGCGGGACGCCCAGAGTGCGGCATCCAGAGCCGTAACGGACGCTGCATCGGGGCAACGGACCAAGGCCCGCTCCCCAACATCCAGCGTCTTACCCAAAAGCGCAGGCAACGCCTCTTCCAGAGGCGTCCGCGTCAGATGATAAAATCCGACATCCACTCTCAGGCACTGGCCTCATGAGACAGTACGAACTGGTTCAGAAGACGAACCCCAAACCCAGTTGCACCCTTCGGAGCCGTCGGGGACGCCGTCGTCTTCCATGTCGTGCCGGCAATATCCAGATGCGCCCAGACAGTCTCACCAACGAAGCGCTTCAGGAACTCAGCCGCCAGAATGGCACTCCCCGGACGGCCGCCAATGTTCTTCATATCAGCGATGTCAGAGTCGATCTGGCGATTGTAGGCCTCGCCCATCGGCATCCGCCACAGACCTTCGCCAACCTGCTTTCCAGCTTCGAACAGACCGGAAGCCAGCGCGTCGTCATTGCTGAACAAACCTGCGTTTTCCGTTCCCAGGCTCACCACGATCGCACCGGTCAATGTGGCCAGATCAACCATCAGCTTTGGCTTGAAACGATCTTTTGTGTAGGCAAGCACATCCGCCAGAACCAGACGGCCTTCGGCATCCGTGTTCAGCACTTCAATGGTCTGGCCGCTATAACTCGTCACAATATCGCCCGGACGCTGTGCCCGGTCAGACACCATGTTTTCCACCAGTCCGACAACACCGATCGCATTCACAGGAGCCTTGCGGCGCGCCAGTGCGCTCATGAGGCCGATAACCGTGGCGGCACCGCCCATGTCGGTCTTCATCTCGTCCATGCCGGCAGCAGGCTTGATCGAAATTCCACCGCTATCAAACGTTACGCCCTTACCGATGAAGGCCAGAGGGGCCTCATCACCACCGCCATTATGACGGACGATCACCGTGCGGGGCTGGTTCGCACTTCCCTGTGCCACACCCAGAAGGGCACCAAAGCCCAATTCCTGCATGGCGGCTTCATCGAGAACTTCCACTTCAAGACCCGTCTCACGGAGCGCTTCGATCCGCGCTGTGAACGTTTCCGGAGACAGGATGTTGGCGGGTTCGCTGATGAGGTCACGGGTCAGAAACACACCGCGAGATACGGCATCCAGAGCCGTCCAGCGCGCTTCAGCGGCGGCAACATCCGAAGCCACGACCGTCAAAGCCTTCAGAACCGGCCTCTCGGAAGACTTCTTCGTGCGATACAGACCAAAGTCGTAACGAGCCAGACGCGCACCTAACGCAGCTTCCGGTGCAAATTCTGCAATATCTGCCGTCAGGGCGAGAACCGCATCAGCCACGCCATCGAGCGCTTTAGCCGCTGAGCCACCAGCATTTTCAACAGCAACCGACCCGACAGCCGAGCCGTCCTTTGCTGCACATCCCACCAGAACAACCTGGGACAAACCGGCAGAAGGCGCCGTCAGAACAACCGTCTGCCCGACTTCGCCCTTAAAACCCTTGAAAGACGCAGCACGGCTCAATGCACCAGCCGTGGCGTCATCGAGGGCC
Source organism: Gluconobacter sp. (assembly GCF_047723935.1). Lineage (NCBI taxonomy): Bacteria > Pseudomonadati > Pseudomonadota > Alphaproteobacteria > Acetobacterales > Acetobacteraceae > Gluconobacter > Gluconobacter sp. Next base: position 13,920 of record NZ_JBDOBO010000020.1, on the reverse strand, counting down.
TTGAAGGTGCTGTCTTCAAAGGTCGCCTTCCCATGCCCAATCAGGGCAACGGCCTGTGACTGGGCATTGTTCAGCGCTGGAAGCGAACCAAAAGAAATATCGAGCATATCGCACCTTTTGCATGGCAGAACCATTTCAGTGCTCCCGTTATCGGGAACAGCGTGCTTCCACACAAGAGGGGAGCAGTTCGACGAGCACAACGGAGACGTCACATGTCACTGCGTTCCGGTTTCATATCCGCAGCAATCATAGCCTCATTCGCGTGCTCTGGTCGGTATGCAACAACTCAAGTCACCTCCCCCGCATCAGCACATGACGAAACGCCTTTCATGAAGTAGCCTTGCAGGCATGACCTCAGCCCCCCTTCATACGGTCTCCCCAGACGATGACCGCGCCCTGCTGTCCCTCGCATTCCGTCTGGCTTCGGAAGCAGCGGACATCATCAACGAGATCCGCGCCCGAGGCTTCCTCACGGAAGTCAAAAAAGACGCCTCTCCGGTTACGGAGGCAGATCGCGCCTCTGAAGACCACATTTTGCGTGGCCTGCGCACGGCATGCCCGTCGCTTGCCGCAATCGGGGAAGAGGAAATGTCCGCCGGGATTGAGGTTACAGCCGGGGACGCCTACTGGCTTGTTGACCCTCTGGACGGAACGCGGGGTTTTTCTTCAGGCGGCAAGGACTTCACCGTCAATATCGGGCTAATCCGTGGAGACAGACCCGCTCTTGGCGTCGTGGCACTTCCCGGATACGGGCTAATCTACAGCGGAGGCGTGGGCCTCGGCGCGCATCGTTTCGATGGCACGACCAGTACCCCTATCCACACAGCGGCCCCTTCGACTGAGGGGCTGCGTGTTCTGGCGTCCAGCCATCATGGTAACACCGAGCTTCTTGAGCGGTGGCTCGCCGGACGCAAGGTCGCGTCCATCGACAAGCTGGCCTCCTCTGTGAAGTTCATGCGTGTCGCAGAAGGCGCTGCCGATTTTTATCCCCGCTTTGGCCCCACCATGGAGTGGGACACCGCCGCCCCACAGGCCATTCTCGAAGCCGCAGGTGGTAGCCTACTGGATGAAAACGGCCAGCCCTTGCGTTACGGCAAGCCTGACCGCCTGAACTCTTCATTTTACTGCACGGGAGGCGCTTCGTGAGCGAGTCTCTGAACACGGAACGCCTGACTGCTGATACCAACGGAATCTGCCGCGCTGCAGAGCTTCTGAAGGCTGGTAAGCTTGTCGCCTTCGGAACTGAAACCGTCTATGGCCTCGGCGCCCTTGCTTCGTCCGACACGGCTGTCGCGCGTATTTTCGCCGCCAAGGGCCGTCCACGCTTCAATCCGCTTATCAGCCATCTTGCAGATGCAGAAAGTGCTTTCGCCCAGGCGGACCTGCATGGTCGTACCAAAGACATCGCCTATGCGCTTGCGGAAAAGTTCTGGCCTGGCCCCCTGACGATGGTGCTGCCCCGCGCGCCGAACTCCACCGTTTCGGACCTTGCGGCGGCTGGTTTGAATACGCTTGCCCTTCGCGTCCCCAGAGGCAAAACAGCCCTTGCTTTGCTCCGCGAGGTCGGGGCTCCTATTGCAGCGCCCTCCGCAAATATTTCCGGGACCGTTAGCCCATCGGACGCCTCGCACGTGCTACGCTCGCTGGATGGACGTATCGACGCCATTCTGGATTCTGGCCCCTGTTCTGTGGGCGTGGAAAGCACCGTTCTGGATCTCACACGAGACACACCCGTTCTGCTCCGGCCGGGCGGCGTAACGCTGGAAGAACTGACGGCACTCTGTGGCCCAATCCATCATCCAGATGATTTTGCAGAAGCGCTCCCGTCGTCCCCGGGCAGACTGGCATCTCATTATGCCCCTTCGCTCCCTGTCCGGCTGGACGCTTATGACGTTCGCCCCAACGAGGCACTGCTCGCGTTCGGCCCGCCGCTCCCCAGCGCCGGCCTGACCTGGAACCTGAGTGAAACCGGGAATCTGGAAGAAGCCGCGGCCCGCCTGTTTTCAGGGCTGCGCTTCCTGGATGCAGAAGGAACCAAACGCGGACTGACATGCATTGCTGCCCAGCCCATCCCCCGCCAGGGATTGGGGCTGGCAATCCGGGACCGCCTAAAGCGTGCGGCTGAACCACGCCCACTTTCCCAGAATCCCGGCTGATCATATGGCCGAAAACCGCTTCGACCCGAAAGATATCAAGATTCTCTCCGATATTCTTGCATTGGTTCTGGCGGAGCCTTCAGGCTCTGCCCAGAATGCGCTCGAAGCCCTTCGTATACGTGCCAAACGCAACAACCTGACAGGCGGCGCGCTCAAAAATCTTTTCACGAGCCTGGCCACTGACACTTCACGCCAGGGCGCGGCAGACCGTGAAGAGCAACTTCGGAACAGGATCTTCCAGCTTGAACGTGAGCTTCGCCAAGCACAGGGCCATATCCGTTCCGCCCAAGGCGCCCTGAGCCATATGCAAATGGAAAGCCGGGCTCTCATGACGGAAATCGCGACACAGCGCGCCCAACGTCCATGGCGATACATTACAATTGCCTTTGGGATCAGCGCGGGGCTATTGCTTGGGATCGCGACAAGCCAGTTCTACCATAGCCTGACAGACCGGCCTCCGATTGACCGATCAGTCTACTTTCGCTGATACCGTTTTGTTTTTTGCCTTTCTCCCGTCACAGGCTAAGGATAGATGAAGGGCCATGGCCTCTTCCCCCGGCGCTGCAAAGCGACATCTGCTGCCCCTTCTTGACCGGTACGTCCTCCGCCAGCTTGTCATCGCCCTTCTGGCACTGACAGGGGGAGCAGTCGCGCTTATCTGGCTAACGCAATCGCTGCATTTCGTCTCGATGATTGTTCAGCACGGACTGTCTCTGCGCGTCTTTTTGCAGCTTACTTCCCTGATGTTGCCGTCTTTCGTGGCCGTCATCCTGCCGATCACGACCTTCCTCGTGATCCTCTTCACCTATCAGCGGATGTCCGGCGACCGGGAAATGACCGTCATGCGGGCCGCTGGACGCTCCCCGTTAGAGCTGGCACGCCCTGGCCTGATCTGCGCAGGAGCCTGCGTGGGCCTGTGCTATGTTCTGACGCTTTGGCTGGCACCCGTCTCCTATCACGCCTTTCATCGATACGAATTCCAGATCCGCAACCAGATGGCTGCTTTCCTGCTTCAGGATGGGGTCTTCACCAAAGTCTCCGGCGACATGACCGTGTATGTCCGATCCCGGGATTCCAACGGACTGCTGCATGGTGTTCTGGTGGAAGATGATCGTGACCCGGATGCTCATACGACCGTTCTGGCCGAACGGGGCACCATCGTAACCGTCAACGACAAGCCTCGCGTTGTCCTCTACAATGGCTCTCGTGAAGAAATCGACCGGCACACAGGTCGCTTGAACGTCCTGACGTTTGGCCGCAACACGATTGATCTGACATCCTCCCGCCAGAACAACCACGAGGAACGGGATGCGTCGGAAATGCCCTTGCATGACCTTTTCCATCCAGACCCCAATGAGGTTTCCGAGCGTGACAGAGGCAAATTTGCGGTCGAAGGGTGGCATCGCCTGACCTCTCCGCTGACGGTGCTGTCCTTCGCCATGATCGGGCTGGTCGCTGTTCTCCGGGGGACGTTCTCCCGGCATGGCAACATTACCCGCCCTCTGATCGCCATTCTGACAGTTGTCGGGCTTCTTGCGCTCTCGCTCATGCTCCAGAATTTTGCTGGCCGGAACCTTGCGCTCGTTCCCCTGCTCTGGGTTGCAGCCCTTCTTCCCAGCATCATCTGTGCAGCTCTTCTGTTCGCGGAACAGTGGACCGGAACTTCGCGCCAGACTGGACGCCCTTCATGAAATCAACGACTGACGGGTATCGCAGCTGGTTTTCCACGCTCCTGCACACCCTGAGACCGCAGGAAACCGAAGTCGGGTTTTCCACGACATTAGCGATCTACATCGCACGCCATTTCACCCTGAACACGCTTTCGATGGTTCTGGCGCTCACAGGGCTTGTGTCCCTGTTCGACTTCATTGATCTGCTCAGACGCGCCGCCACCCGTCCCAATGTGCCAACGAGCCTTATTCTTGAAATCGCAGGCCTGCACATTCCGTATTACGTCATTTATGTGCTGCCTTTTGGTATTCTGCTTGGCGGGATTGTCTGTTTTTCGCGTCTGACGCGGTCGTCCGAACTTATCGTCGCCAGAGCTGCGGGCATCTCTGCCTGGCAGTTTCTTGCCAGCCCCTTGGCTTGCGCGCTTCTGATCGGTCTGTTCACAACCACCGGCATCTCGGCCCTCTCCTCCTCCATGTATCGGCAGGCAGAACTTCTGGATCAGTCTTACCTACGGACAGGCGGTGGAGTTCTGACGCTAAAGGGGGGCGAGCTCTGGCTCAGACAGGCCGATGAAGGGCTGACACCGCATGGCGTTGCCATTCTACACGCCCAGAACGTCAAGCTTGCGCAAGACACGCTCGATGTTTCAGGCGTGACCATTTTCCGTCTGGATGACCGTGATCGGCTGATCGTACGCGTCGAAGCACCGACCGGAACGCTCGCCCACCAGCAGTGGAACCTGAATGATTCGTCCTTGCTTCATCCAGACCATCTGCCAGAAAAAGTCGGAACCCTGACCCTTCCTTCCGACCTTACGGTTGACCGCATTCAGGAAAGTTTCGCATCGCCCGATACGCTCTCGGTCTTTGCTCTACCCGGCTTTATCTCCCTTCTGGAGCGTTCCGGTTTCCCGTCAATTCGGCACAGGTTACATTTCCAATCGCTTCTGGCTCTTCCCATCCTTGCTGGTACAATGGCATTGGTGTCCGCAGGGTTTTCGATGCGTCCCGCACGACGCGGCGGAGTGGCCCGGATGCTTGGATCGGGAATTGCTGCAGGCTTTGCGCTCTTCACGATCTCGAAAGTGGCTGAACAGTTTGGTGAATCTGGCGCTTTGCCGCCGGTTCTTGCCGCATGGGCGCCCACGGGCGCAGGGCTTTGCCTTGCGGTCGCGCTTTTGCTGCACATGGAGGATGGTTGATGTCGGTGCCCCGGTGGCTCCCAAAACGCGCCCGCAGATGCGTCTCTCTTGCAGGCGTCGCCCTGACGGGAACTGCGCTCGTGGCGCCGCAGGACATGTTTGCCAATACGATGCAGCGGGACAATTCGCATATCATCGTCATCGGTAAGCCGACGTCCGAGCATGACCCTCTCACCTATCTGGCTGACAGCGAAAGCTACGCAAAGAACGGTCTGGTTACATGGGAAGGCAATGTCCGCATCTGGCAGGGTGACCACGCTCTCCGTGCCGACAAGATCACCTATGACCGGAACACAGGCGTTCTGGCAGCACGCGGCCATGTCGCCATCATGGAACCAGACGGCAGCACCACCTATGCCGCCTATATGGAATTCAGCCATGGCATGCATGACGGCATCGGCACGTCCATCTACATGCAGATGCAGGACAATGCGAAGCTGGCCGGTAACGGCATGCGTCGCACCAATGGCCTGATCAATGATCTCTCACATGCCGTTTATACGGCGTGCAAGATCTGCGAAACAAACCCTGACGCTCCGCCGTTCTGGCAGTTTCAGGCATACGGGGCGACGCAGGATGCCCAGCACAAGCGCATCGAGTTCAACCATGCCTGGTTGAAAATGCTCGGCCTTCCAGTGTTCTATTTCCCGTTTTTCTCGATGTCTGATCCTTCGGTCAAACGGCAGAGCGGCTTCCTGATGGCCGGCATCAGCCCGCATGACCGCTATCTTGGAACGTATTTCACACTTCCATATTTCTGGGCCATCGACGACAGTCAGGACCTCACCGTTCGTGGGCTGGTCTCCACAAAGACCGGTCCGGAAATTACCAGCGAATATCGCCGCCGTTTCAACTTTGGTACGCTGGATATTACTGCCGGTGGCGCATACGACACCAACCGAGAGAGCCGTTACGTCAACACGTTCGGCAACAACGTTAATTCCTCAGGCGAATACGGCCTGCAGGGCTACGTGTTCGGTCAGGGCAATTTCGCGATCAACAAGCATTGGCAGGCAGGCATCAACGTCAATCTGGCGACGTCTGCCAACTACATGCGAGATTACCGCGTCCCTGGTTACGGTCAGGAATCGCTCAACTCGAACGTCTATCTTGAAGGCTACGGCGTAGGCGCCTACGCCCGCCTCGACGCACAGGCCTATCAGGGTCTGAACCAGGGCGTCATTCAGAACTCTGAACTGCCATGGGCGCTCCCGCGCTTCACCTATGCCTATCAGGGCCAGCCTGATGCGCTCGGCGGCCGTTTCAGTATGAACACCACCGACTTTGACGTCTTCCGTTCCAAGGGTGTGTCTGATCAGCGTGGTCAGCTCCAGATGCAGTGGGACCGTCCATTCCACAACAGTCTTGGCCAGCAGTGGCTTGTGACAGCCCGACTGGACTCAAACGTCTATCGCGCCACCAGTCTGGCACAGCAGCCAACCTATTACGCTGTTGGCGGCACAAAAGTCACAGGGCAGGTTCTGCCGACAATTGCCGTCAAGATGAACTGGCCGTTTCTCAGGTCTTTTGCCCGCGGACGGGGCACTCAGATCCTTGAGCCGATTGTCCAGCTGATTGCCGCCCCTAATACCGGCAACTCTTCCAACAGCAATATGCCGAATGAAGACAGCCTGACGTACGAGTTCACCGATACAACCATGTTCTCCCTGAACCGCTATTCCGGAACAGATCGCCTTGACGGTGGTCTGCGCGGCAATATTGGCGTTCATCAGAGCTGGACGTGGAACGGCCATTCCATTGACATGCTGGTGGGTGAAAGCATCCAGGAGCACATCACGAAGAACCGTATTCCGTATTCCGGGCTGGATCATCATCTTTCGGACCCGGTTGGCCGTGTGCGTTTCACACCCAATAAATACCTCGATGTGACGGCTCGCGGCCGTTACAATCCATGGACACACCAGCTGGACTACGGCGAAGGTCTGTTCAGTGCCGGCATTCCAGCTTTGCGCTTCAGTGCAGGCTATCTCTATGCCCCAGTAACACCGTATTATTACTACGCTACCAATTATCGTGAGAGCGGCGTAAATTCGCCTTATCTGGTCAAAACGAACGAAATCACAGGAAGCGTGGCCACTCACTGGCGTAATTATCATGCCTCCGGCTTCTTCCGGCGCAGCCTGTCCCGGAAACAGTTCGTCGCAAACGGGGGAGACATTGGGTATTCCAACGACTGCTTCGGGCTGGATATCATGTATATCAAACAGTACACACGGATCGGCGGCGAGCAGCGGAACACCACTGTGATGTTCAACTTCACGTTCAAAACGATCGGCACTTTCGGAATTAACGGCTGAGCATGTTCAAGACCCATCGCATCGCATCTACTGCCCTGGTTGCCCTGCTGGCCTTCTCTGCGGCGGTTCCAACCGCTGTGGCGCATGCTGCACCCGCCCACAAGAGTGCTCCCAAAAAGGAGCAGGCACCCGCAGCGAAACCACCTGAAGACCAGATCCTGGCTGTTATCAACGGTCAGGTGCTGACCCAGCGGGATGTGGATAATCGCGCCAAGCTGTTCGTGCTTTCCACCGGCCTGCCCGTCAGCCCAGATGTCATGAACCGCATGCGCGGCCAAATCATTCACCAGCTGATCGAAGAGCGCTTGAAGACTCAGGAGATGCTCAAGCGACACATCAATGTCGAGCCTGAGCAAATTGCTGGCGCCATCAGCAACATCGAACAGCGCAACGGCATGCCCAAAAATGCCCTGCGTGATCGCCTTGCGTCTGACGGCGTTTCCCTGACGACGCTGATCGATCAGATCCGTGTGCAGATTGGCTGGATGCAGGTCCTGCGTGAGCAGTTGGGCGAAGGGGGGCGCATTACAGCCACCCAAATCGCGCAGCGTGAGCAGGCCCTTCAGGCTGAGCAGGGCCGCGCGCAGTACATGATGAGCGAAATTTTCGTTCCTGTTGCTGACCCTCGCCACGATGAAAACGAACTCACGTTCACACGCACCATCATCTCCCAGCTTCGCGAAGGAGCTCCCTTCCCGATTGTTGCCGCCCAGTTCTCGCAGGCACAGTCTGCTCTGGATGGTGGTTCCATGGGGTGGGTACAGGAAGACAGCCTCGATCCACAGGTCGTGAATGTCGTTCGGCAGATGCCGATTGGCGCTATTTCCAATCCGATCCAGGTTGCAGGCGGTTTTGTCATTGCAACAGTTCAGGCCAAGCGCGTGGTCGGCAAGCAGATGGGCACGCTCGTCGCCCTGCGTCAGGCATTCTTCCCGTTTGATGCACCGCTGAATCCGCAAAATCCGACCCCTCAGCAGCAGGCAGCTCTTCAGAAGGCGACACATGCTGTGGAAACAATCCATAGCTGCGACGCAATAGAGGCTCTCAACAAGTCTCTTGGGGAGAAGCGTCCCAGCAACCCCGGCACGCAGATCCTGGAGCGCCTCGCCCCTCAGATGCGCTCCATCATCGAGCCTCTCCCCGTCAACAAGGTCAGTCGCCCTCTGGTCTCCATGGATGGCATAGCCCTGTTAATGGTCTGTGATCGCCAGCAAAAAAATCTGGCACAGCAGACACCGGGTGAAATTGCCGATCAGCTCATGAACGAGCGCGTTGAACAGGCTTCCCGTCAGCTCCAGCGGGATCTGCAGCGCCGGTCCATCATCGATATACGCCCTGCCGCAAAACCGGCTCTTAACTGACGTGAGCCTTCCTTCTCTGAAAGAGTCCATTCAGGCTTATGGCCTGGATGCAAAGAAGTCCCTTGGTCAGCACTTTCTTCTGGATCCCGGAATTTGTGCCCGGATCGTCGCCTTGGGCGGCGATCTGACAGGGCGAAGCGTTGTTGAAATCGGACCCGGCCCTGGTGGTCTGACACGAGCTTTGCTCGATAGTCCTGCAAGCCGCGTCGATGCTGTGGAAATTGACGAACGTGCCTGGCCACTGCTCGAAGAGCTCGCCGGGCACTATCCGGATCGTCTTCATATTATCCGGCAGGATGCCCTGAAACTGGATGCCGCAAGCCTTGCGCCTGCTCCCAGACAGATCATTGCGAACCTGCCTTACAATGTCGCCACTCCCCTTCTTGTGGGCTGGTTGAGGCAGGCCCATGCGTGGGAACGCCTGTCCCTGATGTTCCAGCTTGAAGTTGCTGAACGCATCTGTGCTGAACCAGATACCTCCGCTTACGGGCGGCTGGCTGTGCTGGCCCAATGGTGCGCGTCCTGCTCCGTGGCTCTGCGCATTCCACCGGGGGCATTTTCCCCGCCACCAAAGGTTCATTCTGCCGTTGCAGTCCTGATCCCGCACGCAGAGCAGCCTGCACCAGAGCTTTTCCGAGCGATGGAGCGCGTCACAGCCGCCGCGTTCGGACAGCGCCGCAAGATGCTACGTTCATCTCTCAAATCGATTGGCGGGGAAGCACTTCTGGACGCTGCGGGCATTGAGCCGACACGCCGGGCTGAAACCCTGAGCGTTGCAGAATTTGGCCGCCTTGCAGAGCTGCATCTTGCCCGCTCCCGCTCCTAAGAACCTTCCCCGCTGTCGCTGGGCCGTAACAGACCCTCTTCTTCGCCAGTATCATGACGAAGAATGGGGCGTTCCGATCCGTGATAGCCGAGAGCTGTGGGAGACTCTCATTCTGGAAAGCTTTCAAGCTGGCTTGTCCTGGGCGATTGTTTTGAAAAGACGAGAAGGTTTTCGAAAGGCCTTCGCCAACTTCGATCCTGAAAAAGTAGCCCTTTTTACAGAACACGATATTGATCGCCTCATGCAGGACCCCGGCATCATCCGGGCCCGTGCCAAGATCAAAGCCACCATAGGCAATGCACAGGCCTATCTGGCCATGCAGGCACGAGGCGAAGATTTTGCAGGTTTCATTGCATCATTGGTTCCTGATGCTCCGATTTACAATTCAACCGGAGCAGTATTGGCGCAGTCACCTCTTTCAGTAACTGTGTCCAAGGCTTTGAAAGCCCGGGGCTTTCGCTTCGTTGGCCCTGTCATCGTGTATGCCTGGATGCAGGCCGTGGGTCTGATCCACGATCATGACCCATCCTGCTTTCGCTACACACCCCAAGTCTAAAAATTCAGACTGCGCTTTTCGCACGCTCACTTTCAAACATGTAGTCACGCGTCAAAGACACGGCATCCACAGACCGTGTTAGCTGAAGCTGAAAATTCATGTGCCCCTGCACACGGAATGCCAGTTCGCTCCCAACAAGATACAATTCAAACATCCGCACAAAGCGCTCGTCATACAGATCTATAATTTTCTGTCGGTTGGCATCAAAGCGCTTACGCCATTCTGCAATTGTCTTGGCATAGTGCAGACGCAGAACTTCGCAGTCTGTCATCCAGAGACCGGTGCGCTCAATAGCAGCCAGCGTCTCGCTTAAAGACGGAGAATATCCTCCGGGGAAGATGTATTTCTGAAGCCACGCATTGGTGGTTCCCGGCCCATCCGTCCGACCGATCGAGTGGATTAAAGCCACCCCATCTGGCTTCAAACATTCCTTAATTCCGCGAAAATAGCGCTCAAATTGCGGTTGCCCAACGTGCTCGAACATTCCGACTGACACGACACGATCAAACTCGTGATGAACATTCCGATAGTCCATGAGCTCGAAACGGACCTGCCTTTCAAGTCCCTCTGCCCGCACTCGAGCCCGCGCTTCCTCCAGTTGCTCTTTTGAAAGCGTAATACCGACAACCGTCGCGCCGTAATCTTTGGCCAGTGTCAGTGCCAGACCGCCCCAGCCGCACCCAATATCCAGAACTTCCAGTCCGGGACGGTTCAGATTGAGCTTGGACGCAATATGCCGCTTCTTTGCGGCCTGGGCTTCCTCAAGCGTCATATCCTCACGCTGGAAATACGCGCACGAATATTGGCGGTCCTTGTCGAGGAACAAGTCGTAAAGTCGACCATTCAGATCATAGTGATGCGCAACATTCCGGCAGGACCGCTTCAGGGAATTAAGTCCCTTCAAAGGTCGCAGAAGATAACGGAGTCGGTCCTCGATCTCCTCAAAAACATGGCCACCCTGCGTGATGTTCGCCATCAGAACGATCATCAGCGTCTCAAGAGTGCATCCTTCCGGCGCAAGTTCGCCAGCCATATATTCTTCGCCAAACGCCAGCCCGGAATTAATAACCAGAGAACGCTCAGCCTGTTTTGTTTTGAGATGTAAGCCTGCTTCAACGCCGGGCGTTGCCCCACGATAAGTATGTATCGTGCCGCCACTGAACGTGACTCGCAGCGTTCCAACCTGAATAAATTTCTTCAGAACGAAATCGAGAATGGGTTTCACGCCTGTCTCCCTCCTGTTCACGCGTCATGACAAGACATGACACAGTCTTCAGTTTCCTGACCGGGAGAGCAGACATCAAAAAACCCGGCGCGGGAATACCCGGCCGGGTTTTCTGTTGGCTATGCCAGGGAAATCAGCCTTCGGCTTCTTCCGTGACTGCAGCTTCGGCAGCAGCTTCTTCAGCTGCGTTCTCTGCCTGCAGGTCGCCAAGGATGTTGTCATCCTCTTCTTCCACGCCAACGGCTTCGCCGCGGGCCTGGCGCTCAGCTTCTTCAGCAGAACGTGCAACGTTAACTGTCAGCGGAATGGAAACTTCCGGGTGCAGGACGATGCGGGCTTCCGTCAGGCCAAGAGACTTGATCGGGTGAGCCAGAACAACCTGCTGACGAGCAACCGTAAGGCCAGCGTCCGTAGCAGCAACAGCGATATCACGCGTGCTGACGGAGCCGTACAGGTTGCCGCTGTCACTTGCCTGACGGATGATGACGACAGACAGGCTGTCCATACGTTCGGCAAGACGCTCAGCTTCTTCGCGCTTCTTGATGTTCAGCGCTTCAAGCTGGGCGCGCTCCGTGTCAAAGCGCTTGCGGTTTGCGGCCGTAGCACGCATCGCCTTGCCTTGCGGAAGCAGGAAGTTACGGGCGTAACCCGGCTTCACGGAAACAAGATCGCCCATCTGGCCGAGATGCTCGACCCGCTGGAGCAGGATCAGTGCGGTCTGGGACATGGTGCTCTCCTCAGCTTACGACGTAGGGGAGCAGGGCAAGGAAGCGGGCACGCTTGATAGCCTGCGCCAGCTCACGCTGCTTCTTGGCCGAAACAGCCGTGATACGGCTCGGCACGATCTTGCCACGCTCAGAGAGGAAGCGGCTCAGAAGACGCACGTCCTTGTAGTCGATCTTCGGCGCATTGGGGCCGGAGAACGGGCAGGACTTACGACGACGATAGAAAGGACGGCGTGCGCCGACAGCCGTGCGACGGGCTGCTGGGTTGACGTCGTTCACGTCGGTGGTGGTTGTATCGGACATGTTTCTTACTCCGCTCCAGCCGCCTCACGAGCATCGTCCTGCTCGCCGCGTGCACGGTATTCTTCACGGTCTTCGCTGCCACGACGCGGGCCGCCACGGCCGCTCTCGAAGCGACCAGCCGGCTTGGAGCCGCCACGGAAGCTACCACGGTCGCCGCGGTCATCATTCTTGCGAGCAAGAACCGGGGACGGAGTTTCGTCGATTTCGTCAACGCGAAGCGTCAGAACGCGAAGCACGTCTTCGTTCAGGCCGAGCTGACGCTCAACTTCACGAAGCGTATCCGGCGTGCAGTCGATACCGAGCAGGACGTAATGGCCCTTACGGTTCTTCTTGATGCGGTATGCGAGCGAACGGAGACCCCAGAATTCGCGCTTCTGGATGGAACCACCATTCTCGGTCAGCAGGGCTTCAATGGTCTCAACCAGGCTCTCGACCTGTGCCTGAGACACATCGTTACGTGCGATGAGCACGCTTTCGTACAGTGGCATGAAAACTCCCTTCGGATAAGGTCAACCCAACTGGTCCAGCCCGTGCCGGAGACAGTGCAATCTTTGGGGAAAGCGCGGGTATAGCCGGCGCGACGCCACATCGCCCGGCAGGGAAAGGCTGCATTAATCATGCAGCCTAACGGAAATCAAGGATAAACTCAGAGTCGACGCAGCTCTGCCGGGACATATTCGTCAGGAACGTTCCAGATTTCCTGAACAACATACTGAATTACAAACCCACATTTCTGATAATTGGTCAGAGCTCTGGGATGATCCAGTGTGCAGGTATTGACCCGCAATCGCCAGCACCCTGCCGCAAACGCTTGAGAAATTGCGGAATCCAGCAATGCCCGACCTAAGCCATGACCAATCGCTGCTGGCAGAAGTCCGAAGTACGCCAGATTGGCGTCTCCACCCTCTCTCAGATCCAGTTCGTAGAACCCGAGCGGCGTACCATCTGCCTGCCAGAGCACCATGAAGTAAACGTCAGGATCATGGACGATTTCAGCCAGTTTTTCGTCCGGCATCGGACGACGCATCCACCAGCAATAGTCTTTACCGACTTCCCGATAAAGCTTGCGGTATAGCGGCAAAGCCGGAGGGAGAACTCTCTCAAGAGAGATCCCCTCCGGCCAAACCGGAGCTGGGCGGCTCGCCCTCGTCTCCAGAAAAGTCACACCCACCTCAAAACGGGTGGATGATCCCTGCGGATGAAGCCAAGCCGGCAGCATGACCCAGACGATCAGTTATCGTCGAGGAAGGAACGCAGCTTGCGGCTGCGGCTCGGGTGCTTGAGCTTGCGAAGAGCCTTTGCCTCGATCTGACGGATACGCTCACGCGTCACGTTAAACTGCTGGCCCACTTCCTCAAGGGTGTGGTCCGTGTTCATGCCAATACCAAAGCGCATCCGCAGAACGCGCTCTTCACGTGGCGTCAGGGACGCCAGAACGCGCGTGGTTGCTTCACGCAGGTTGGTCTGGATCGCGGCATCCAACGGAATAACAGCCGTCTTATCCTCGATGAAGTCACCAAGATGACTGTCTTCCTCGTCGCCAATCGGCGTTTCAAGGGAGATCGGCTCCTTGGC
>NZ_JBDOBO010000019.1:14795-45281 GCF_047723935.1 Gluconobacter sp. | reverse complement strand
GTGTAAACTAGAGCATTTTTAATCTCGGAAGGGAGATATGACACGTGCATGATTTTTCAATTCAAAATCATGCATCTTCGTTTTAGCGCAGACCTGGATCTCCTTAGGATCGCCTCTCGGACAGCCCCCACGCTTTGCAAATGCCAGGTGGGAAGTGACCAGAGACGATCGTGATTCTGCTTCTAGAGCATTCAGTGACGCAAACGGTTTGAGGTGTCTGACAAGAGAGACGACCTTCCGCCATGAAAAGGGGCCGCTTTAGAGCTCCATTTTCCGTGATCAATTAAGTTTTTCAACTAAACAATCCAGCGAGGGTTAATACCGCCTGAAAATCTATTGACAGCAATTTAATTCCTACTCCGTAATAAGAGACCAGAAAGTCCCTTAGGCAGGAGCAAAGAAACATGACGTCAGATGCGTGACTTTGCGCCGGATTAGGATCAAGCGGTCGCGTTCCTAGAGCTTTTCACAGCGTATGGGTCGACCGGCCGCGTGAACGCAGTTTCTACCTCTCCTAGCCATCGCGTCGTGGCCTTTCGTCATCAATCGCTTTGCCAATCCACCAAAAATTTTCTCTCCACTTTGCAGGACGACAGTTTGTGAAAAAAGGCCTTCACCGCGTTTTGGCGCTCTCTGGGATTTTACTCAGTAGTGTCTGTGCCTTCCCCTTTTCTCAAGCGCACGCGCAATCTCAGGACGTATTGTCTTCCGGGCCGGTTCTGCTGCCAGCTCCCGCTCATATTTCCTTTAGTGGTCAATCCATCCGCCTTGAGGGAATCAAGATCGTTTGGGACAGAAAGGCTACACCTCTCGAAAAAAAAGCGGCGACACGTTTTCTGGGTCGCCTGGAACAATTGCATGGTGCAGCAACGGATACGGGCCCCAAGACGGTTTTGCATATCCGAACAGGGCAAGACCCTTCATATCTGACGGTAAATGAACGAGAGGGATATCGTCTGTCCGTAAAGGGTCAGAATATTCGACTTGAGGCTGATGGGCCGGCAGGCGTGATCCACGGCTTTGCAACCATCCTGCAGCTTGTGCATACCGGGCCATCAGGCCGACAGATTACGGAAGCCGACATACAGGACGCCCCAAGGTTCTCGTGGCGTGGTCTCATGATTGATGTGTCGCGACATTTCATGTCGCTTGAAACCATGGAGCGCCAGCTCGATGCGATGGAGCTTACCAAGCTGAATGTCCTGCATTGGCATTTGAGTGATGGAACAGGTTTTCGCATTGAAAGTTTGCGCTATCCGAAACTTCAGCAAGCGGGAGCGCATCATCAATATTATACGCAGTCCCAAGTCCGAAGCATTGTTCAATATGCTGCCGATCGCGGGATCCGGGTTGTTCCGGAAATAGACATCCCGGGACACACACTATCCCTCCTGCAGGCCTACCCCGAACTGGCAGCACAACAGCCCGTATTGGTGACGGACGCTGCAGGTAGAGCCTGTACGACGAGTTCAGCGGATGGTCAGACGACTACACATTGTAACCGCAGACCCAACCTGAACAACGCCGCGCTGAATCCGGTCAGCCCTCAGGTCATTGATTTTGCAGCAAATCTTTATGCCGAAATTGGAAAGCTTTTCCCGGATCGCTATATTCATTCAGGTGGGGATGAAGTTCAGGATCAGCAGTGGCTGGATAACCCAGCAATCGTCTCTTACATGAAAGCTAACGGATACAAGGACGTCCCGGCACTTCAGGCAGCATTTACAGCCAAAATTGAAAAGGCTCTGGCTGCTCAGGGCAAGATCATGATGGGCTGGGATGAGGTCAGTGAAGCTCCAATTCCTAAAGATGTTGTGGTCGAAGTCTGGCGAAACGCAAAATGGACCGGATCGGCCACAAAGGCTGGTCATCCGGTCGTCGTATCTGCGGGATACTATCTGGATCTATTGTACTCTTCCGCAAATCATTACGCTGTAGATCCTGATGCAACCCGTCCTGCCAATCTAAGCGCCGCGGACACTGATCGTTTACTTCATCAAACACTGGGGCGCCTTGAAAGCGCCTTTGCTCCAGACCCGGATATGGCGCCTTTGGATGAGGCCCAACGCAAAATGGTCCTTGGCGGAGAAGCTCCTTTATGGGCAGAAATTGTCTCTGACGAAATGTTGGATGCGAGGCTTTGGCCGCGTTCGGCAGCAATTGCCGAGCGCTTCTGGTCTCCGGCTACGGTTCAGGATGTTGATGATCTGTATCGCAGACTACCTGTCATCATGAATGAACTGGAAAAAACGGGCTTACTCGCACGGGAGCACACGGACCGCATGATCGCTGAGCTCACGCCCAGCAATATCACACCGTTGACCATACTAACGTCTGTCACAGTCCCGGTGCAGAATTATGCCATGAACCATCTTGCTGCTCCTGCAGGAGACGCGATGCTAAAGAGTCCAGCCGCCATTGCATCTCCGGATAGCTTCAGTGCAATCGAATTCAATGCACTCGCGAAGCGCTATGCGGCAGGGGATCGCAGCGTCGTTGAACAGCTGCGCAAATCATTGAACATCTGGGCAACCAATGATGCAGCTTATGTTCAGGTTGCGACGTCGCCTCAACTCCAATTGGCAGAGCCTGTTTCCAAACAGTTATCTCAGTTGGCAGTTCTTGGTCTGGAAGCACTCGAACCCGGCGGTCATGATCGCGCCTGGCACAAGAAGGCGCATCAGCTTTTGGCTGTACAGGATCTTACCTTGATTGATCCCACCAGTTTCGCCGGTAAGGACCGCGTGATCCCACCGAGTGGGCTGCTGATTGCTATTGTTCCAGGCATTCACACACTGGTTCAAAGCACCCGATAACAGCCCTTATACCCGGCGCGGCAGGAACATGTCCTGCCGCGCCGGATAGAGCCGTATGTATTATTATCTTGTCGATTCTCAGAAAAACCAGCCAGCTTCATAACTTAGCAGTCTACGACCGAACTGTGCGGGTGCTACAGGCGAGCCCGAAGCTGCGTTGCTCCACAAGGAATGCCCTTCACTTATTTGCTTACCCATCTGTCGGCATGACGAGAGACCGGCTTGGAACTTCGAAGGAAGACAACGTGCAAGGATAGGCTCTTAAAAGCCTACCCGGTTGGTCATTATCATCAGTCCATCAGAGCAATCAGCTCAGGATCGTGCTTTAACTGCCAATCTATTGCCGTGCGCCCCATAAGAGCGGATGCCGCTTCTTCATCCAAAACCACCAGGCAGGACGGATGAGACTGTAACACGGATCCCGGCACAGCGGCGGTAACAGGCCCTTCAATTGTTTGTGCAGCAATGTGTGCTTTCGCTTGACCGGTTACCACCAGCAAGGCCATGCTCGATTCAAGGATGGTTGCCGTTCCCATGGTAATGGCGCGGGAAGGGACGTTGTCTGGATTGCCATCGAACATCTCTGCATTCTGCTCGAGAGTGGTTTGAGCAAGGGTGACGGCGCGTGTTCGGCAATTCAACGAAGAAAGAGGCTCATTAAAGCCAATATGTCCATTTTGGCCTAGGCCAAGGAGTTGAAGATCAATGCCTCCAGCCTGAGCGATAGCGGCTTCGTAATTTTTGGATTCTAAATTGACATCGTCGGCTGCACCATTTGGAACGTGAGTACGTTCCGGAGAAATATTAACCTTCGAGAACAAATGTTCCTGCATATAATATCGATAGGATTGCTCGTCAGCGCCATCAAGGCCGATGTATTCATCCAAATTGAACGTTGTTACAGAAGAAAAATCCAAACCATGTTCACAATGTTCTGCCACAAGAAGTTTATAGATTGCTTCCATCGTCCGGCCGGTTGCGAGCCCAAGGACGGATGACGGTTTCCTAAGTATCTGGCGCTTCAGGATATTGGCAGCAACGGTTCGAGCGGATGCCGCATCTGGGCAGATCAAAATTTTCATGCCTCGGAGGCTCCTGCAGGCGTTTTCGTGAGGTGAAGGTGAGTCGTTTTCATAAAAATAGCAGTCATCCAAAGCCCTATGAAGAGGTAGGACGGGATTACAAGCCCCATGAAAGCGAATGTTGTGCCAAGCCATGGGGTCAGATGAACAAAAATCTGGGGTAACACCGCGCCGCCAGAAAAAGCCATCACCAGAAAAGCCGTTGCCTTGGCCCCATCAGTCCCGGCCTCCGCCAAGACAATGGGGAAGAGAGCCGGTAAGATCATGGCGTTAGTAAACCCAAGCAACGCGACACACAGGACTGGGACCACTCCTTGTGCGGTCAATGACAGCAGACAGACGAAAATACCCAGAATGCAAGACAGGATCATATAGCGTTCCTGGCTGATAAACCGAGGAACCACAACCATTCCGACAAGGTACCCCGCCATCATGGAGGCGAGTGTCATGGCTGTCAGATACTTGGTTACGTCCAGCGACAGACCGTAAGAGCGACCGAAGAGTCCAATAGCGTCGCCCGCCAGAACTTCAATTCCCACGTACAGGAACATTGCCAGCACACCCGAGGCCAATTTTAAAGGATTTCCCTGGCGTACCGGATCTTGCGTCGTCACTCCTTGTTCTATCGTGATTTCCGGGAGAGAAGATCGCGCAACAAGTATGGCCAACAATACAAGTAAACCGGCCATAACTCGGTATGGGGTATGTACGGCAGTAGTAAATTTTATAAGAATAGCGTCACGTTCTGGTCCGACAGGTGCATTATGGATGCTCGCTGCCACTTCGCCGACATGTGGCATGACAATAATGGCGAACAAAGAAGGAGCCACAATACCCGCAAACTTGTTCGCAACCCCCATGATGGCAATACGCTGAGCTGCACGATCATGATCACCAAGGAAGCTCACGTAAGGATTAATTGTGATCTGAAGCAACGAAAGGCCTGCCCCAATCACCGTCAGTCCACTAAGCGCGCCCGCATACCATCTTGCGTTGACACACTCCCCGAACAGGCCCGTGCCGACGGCCATAATGGCCAGCGATACAACGAGGCCATGTCTCAAGCCAATCCGCTTGGATAGCAAGGTCGCGGGAAGGGGAAAGACAAAATATGCAAGATAAAAACACACGGGAACAAGAAAGGACGCCACGTCACTAAGGTTGAAAGCAACCTGCACAAAAGTGATAAGGGGCCCATTCAGCCAGGTGACAAACCCTATGCTGAAAAAAAGGGCGGCCATGATAAGAACAGGCCGCCATCCATAAGCTTCCGCGGGGCTCGATATGGGAAACTTGAACAAAAGATTGCCCTCTCAATAGGCTGCTGACCAATATTGATGTGATCAGCAGCCTGTCGTGGGAATTAGAAGCCTGTGGAAAGCGAGACCATCGCCGCGAACACGCCACCGACATAATAAACTGGTGCGCTGGCATTTGCGGTCGCACCCGTGGAGGTCAGGTGGGCCTTGGCGTTGGAGGTGTAGCTCGAGCCGGATAGATAATGGTTGTCGCCAAGATTGGTGAGGTTTAACTGAATCTGTGGGTGCTTGATGCGCCCATAAGAATTCATACGGTAACCAAGTGCGATGTTTGACGTGATGTAAGACGGCATCTTCTGGTCGTTCATGAACGTCGTGTACTGTGAGTCCACATAGCGCAGATCAAAGTTGCCGAAGAAGTGCCCGTCATCATAGTTCAGGCCTACTGCAGCAGTAAATTTCGGGGCGCCAACCGCAATTTTGCCGGCAGTCGGCAAGAGACCGCTGCCTGTGTTGAAGTCATTATCAAACGTTGAGTGCAGGAACTGACCAGACACATAGGGGCTGAAATGGTGCCAACGTGCCAGTCCAAATTCGGCCTGAACACCACGAGACGTCTGACCACCAATATTGATCGGGGACGCAACCATCATGTTCGTACCCGGGATGTAGCCCGTTGATGTAACCTGATGGTTCGTGATGTTGATGTTAAACAGTGACATCGCAAAGTTGTAGAGTTTGTCCTGATGACGATAGCCAATTTCTTCGCTGATCGAGTATTCAGGTTTCAGGCTCTGCGGCTGCATCACAGCATGGGCGGAATTCGGATCGAAAATCTGGGAATAGGCTTCAACAGATTCTGGTGCACGGAAAGACGTGGTGCCGTTGATATAGATCTGATCCTGCTTGGTGATCTGATAGCTGGCAGAGAACTGCGGCAGCGGCTCGAAATAATTGCCCTGCATCTTGTAGGGATCAGCACCTGGAATCAGGTTGGTACCCTGACGTGACACCATGGCAACCCGGAAGCCTGCGCTAAGCGTGAGCTTATCGTTCAGGAGCTTCTGGGTGTCAGCAATAAACAGCGTGTTGACCTGCTGCATGAAATTCAGGTCGTAACCAGACAAAATCTTGCCGTTTACCCGGATCACGCCGCCCGAGAGGCCGACACCATTTGCATTGACAGGCGTAAAGTCTGAAAGCTCTTCATGTGTCGTATAGGCGTACCACCAGCCAAACGAGAACGTATTGCTTCTGCTGATGTTCCAGTCTGCGGATGTGTTGAGGCCGCCAGTCTTCTGGTTCCAAGGATCGCGGCTGGATGTCAGGATGTTGCCATTGACAACCGTCCCACGATCAAGATTGCCGTATTGTTGTGTTCCGTAATATCCACCACTCGCAGGAATATTCTCGCCACCAAGTGAGGGCCCGAACTGGTGTACATAGTATGGCGTTACCTGAAGATGCAGGTGATCTGAGAGTGTGAAGTGCATCGGCACGACGACGAGCTGCTGATTCAGGTTCTGCTGGTTCAGCTTGTAATAAGAAGCATTACCTGGAGAGAAGGTCGGGGAGTAGGCAAAGCCGACACCATATTGCTTCCATTGCGCCATCGTTGGCGACCGCCATGATGTTGTCTGCTGACGGTTATAGGAAAACATTGCAGAGATGCTGTTCCCGTCGCCCCATTCTTTTACGAACTTTGAATCGACGTGATAACGGAATAGGCCGCCTGGTCCACGGGCACCGTTATTATAACTGGTGTGCGAGAATGACACGAACCCGCGAATGCCTGAGTTGCCAATATTGCCCGTTTCGAGGCGAAGAAATTCTTTGTTAAAGCTGTAAGACCCGCCAGCAACATCGATGAAGCCACCAGCTTTTTTCGATGGATTGAGAGCAGACGCTGTGATCTGCCCACCAACAGCATTGTAGAATGGTGCATTCAGGTCAGGCGATCCCTGAGAAACTGTAACAGCTCCAAGGTTCTCCGTATCAACCAGTGTGCTGGTATAAGGCGCGTAGTTGATCGGATCGGCGAGGGGAGCGCCTTCGAACAGGTAGCCAATCTGCGTCTGGTTCAGGCCCCGCATCTGAATATGATCGCCAGTAATACCGTAGGGATCCTGGCTTGAAACGGTAACACCAGGAAGATCCGCAACCAGTGACGTAATATTGGAAGAGGGCGACTGCTTGGCGATAAAGTCACGAGTGATGCCACTCTGGGACCGTGGAGCCGTCTGATGCGGCATGAGACCGCCGCCAGGGGTTCGGTTCGTAACGCCCGTTGCCGACAGAGAATGGGTTGTAACAGAGATCTCCTCTACCGACGGGGTGAATTGCCCCAGAACTGAAGGCCCTGGGCTCGAAGAGCGGGAATGCCGGGCAGCAGCTGTAGCCTTGGTGGCTGGAGAGCCCTTAGATGAGGCGGGAGCTTTGTTTTCCTGTGCATTTGCACTGGCGCTTACGAGGCTGGCCATCGTGACACAGGAAACCAAAAGCTGACGGAATGTTATGCGCATTGTGACAACTCCACTCTGCGGCCCGTCTCAGCGCCGCTCTTTCGTTTCTTTATGGCAATCATCATGCAGAGCCGTGTTTTAGTACGCAATAGGGCTCAAAGAAGCGAAACTTAATTCACAATGTAAACAAACAAATTTTCGATCTGAATTCGAAACTGTTGCTAAAAAAGCACGAATTTTGATGGTTTCTTTTGTCCAGGGTCGTTTCAGACATCGTCCTGACCAAAAATGAAATATCGCGCGGCAAGACTGGCCGCACCCCTTGCAAAACTATCCGGCTCAAAATCACGGAAATGAATCATGGTCCGTGCGCCGACGCGATTCAGAATGTGGGATTCGGCTTCGTGAAGAAGTGCATGGCCGTAAACCCCGTTTCTCAGTGCTGCGTCGAGCATGACGACAACGTGGCTTGGATCCAGCATTTGGATAAGCTGCGCCGTCGCGATACCCATGGCCGATCCTGCGCGATGCAGAATTGTCAATGCTTCAGGGTTTCCGCTAGTTGCCAAGGTTGTTAGCTCCTGAGCGCCGGTTGGAAGTCCTAGTCTTCGCGCTGAATTGGAAATAGCCAGCAGTGAAGCAACGGTCTCCAAGCACCCCTTGTTGCCGCAGCGGCAGGGAAGGGCATCGGAATTTTCCAGCGTCACAGGGGCGTGCGAGATTTCTCCGGCCCCTCCAGAGTTCCCCCATAACAGCTTCCCGTTGACGATATGCGCGCATCCGATGCCATGGCTGACAAAAACCATGCTGAAATCGGGGCTGCCTCTGAGCGGACCGAAGAGTTCTTCGCCCAAGATCAGGGCCTTGGCATCATTTTCCACCCAGGTTGGAAGACCCGTCTTCTCTGCCATGGCGGTGCCGATGTTTATATCCCTCCAGCCTAAAGCAGTGCAGGCAACACACGTATGTCTGTCCCTTGAGACAAAGCCAGGGAGCGCAATCCCAATTCCGGACAACTTGTCGCCTGTTTCTCCCATAGTCTGGCGTAGGTGTTCTGTGGCTTCGGCGAGGGTGCTAATGCACTCTTCTGGGTTTGCAAGGCGAGGCAATTCCACGCGCGCATGAACCGTACCGTGCAGGTCTGTCAAAACGAGAACCATCGGATCATCCTGCATGGAGATGCCGATAAACCATGCTGCATCAGCTCTAACAGCCAATGATACCGATGGTCGTCCCACACCAAAAACAAGCTCCCGCTCGGACAGGATGTCCTTGTCGAGAAGGTCACGGACCAGACCCGAAATCGTGGCTTTGCTCAATCCGAGAAACTGAGCCAACTCAGTTCGGCTTTTCGACCCTTCACGACTGAGGGTACTGAGGATCTGGTAGTGGCCAGTTGAGAGCATTGGTTTTCCTGTTCGTCCCATCAGGAACGCGTGGGGTAGGATAGTTTTTTGTCTAAATTATAAACCAAGGAATTACACCAATATATTTACAAAGACCTTTCCAATCTCTAACCCGATAACGGGCGTAGTGAATCTGCGTCATTAAACCGACCTGTCTGTGAGACTTTGGCTGCATGTTTTCAGGTTTGGTCGCCTTAATTTCAAACGGACGCATATATGATTCTCTGTGCAGATATAGGTGGCTCATTCATTGATTTCGCCGTCGTGAAGCCAGGGGGGAAGCTGGAACACCGGGTAGCTGTACCAACCCCCGTTGATGATCTGGAAGCATTTGTCGCGGCTCTTGTCACGCTTTGCCTTCGGTGGCCGGGAATTCCACTCCACATAGCGATTGCAGGGGTCGAAAACCCTGAAACCGGTATTGTGCATGCTGCCAACATTCCGTGCCTTAGACGGGCTTCACTAAGGGAACTCCTAAAGAAAAAAGCCAACCGGCCCGTTCTGATTGCCAATGATGCAGATTGCTTTGCATTAGCTGAAGCCCGATTTGGTGTCGCTCAGGGCCACAACAATGTATTTGGCATCATTCTAGGGACAGGCATTGGCGGTGGCCATGTCCTGAATAGTGAGATCGTGAACGGCCTCGGTGGAATTACAGGGGAATGGGGCCACTCTCCTGTTGTTTTAGCTCCACCATTCATGAAGTGTGAACCCGATCATTCAGACGTTGTTCCGCTGTTTAAATGCGGTTGCGGCCAGTCAGGCTGTCTGGACACGATAGCGGGTGCAAGAGCACTTGAACGGCTGCATCTTTGGGCCGGAGGAGAATCCACTGATAGCCGCAGCATCCTGGCCGCGTGGGAAAGAGGAGAAAAACAGGCAGAACGGACGCTCTCAGTCTACCTCTCTTACGTTTCTGCTTCTCTTGCACATGTCATCAACATCACGGGCAGCACAATCCTTCCAGTCGGAGGTGGGTTAGGGAATTCCCGTAGCCTCATCATTGCGCTTGATTGTGCCGTGAGGGACAAAATCCTTTACCCCACCACCAAGCCACTTTTGGTACAGGCCACATTGGGAACCGAGGCAGGCCTGCTGGGTGCAGCGTGTCTCATTAGCAAGTAGGCAAAATTGCCAACCCGAATGAGATTAGCGCTGTGAAAGGTGATAACACTCTGCGAGAGGCGTCCTGACGCTTGATAAAGCGGCGCATAGTCCAAAATGTTACCATTCGTGAAAATTGCCTGACTCAACATGCGAGCCAAGAGTTTCTGACATCTTTATAGGACACAGTAAGCGTCCTGCCGTGCAGCAGAACGGGTTTGCGCCTCTTTTGGCAAACGATTGCACGCCATCCGTTTCTTCTTCATAATAAAATGAATCTCATGTGCAAATACCTCGCTTCCGGCCGGGAAGAGAGAGATGACGGAAGGAGCCTGCATGGAAACGGGAACTGATCTGATTACGTTCTATAATCCCGAATTCTGGGGAGTATCTTCCGAAGAACAAATTCAACTTCTTGCAGAGAAAGACCCTCGCTTTTTCTGGACAAAAATTCTGGATACGCTCTCCGGCACTGGCGTCAGCGGAATAGAACTAACATTCCCTCCCTTTAATTGGGAGACTGCACTGCACGCTTTTGGCTCCAGAGAAAATCTGATCCGCGAACTCAAAACCAGAAATCTGGAGATTTGGTCGAGTTTCTTTGCGGATCTTGACCGCATCCCGTTGTCAGAGCACCGTTCAGCAGAACCAAAAATTTTGAAGGCGGTGGCTGCAGCGGCAGAATTTCTCGCTTCCGTAGGAGGGAAGATACTGGTCATTGGCCTTCCGTGCCGAACAACATGGCTTGCGGAGCCAGTCCAATTCGTCGATATGGCACTCGCTCAACCCATGGCGGATTTGTTAAATCAAATGGGTGCAGTAACTGCACGTGCAGGTGTAACTCTGGCTTTGCATACAGAGGCAAACTCCGTCTTCTGCGCCCCTCGGGATGTAGATCTGTTCATGCTCCTGACTGACCCACGCTATGTTTCTCTTTGTCTGGACCCAGCGCATGTCACCATTGAAGGCGGCGATCCGGTCAAATTACTGGATCGTCATCTTGAGCGCGTAGTGGCAATGCACTGGAAGGACGCTTCGGGTATAATGCCGCTTACAATTACAATCGATGAGACCATTTACGCTCAGCATCGCCCGTATTTCCGCCCTATAGGGCAGGGCAGTGTCAATTTTCCAAAGCTTGCGACTCTCTTGGAAAAGGCGCCTTTGAAATGTGGCCCCATTCTGGAAATGGATTCTTGCGCCCATCCTGCAGAAGTCCTGGACAGTGGTGCCAGGTTCATTGAGAGCATATATGGCCATGCAGAGAGGCCCTGTGTATGAAAGAGGCCACATATGATGTGATTGTTGTGGGATCCGGGGCCGCAGGAAGCTTTGCAGCGAAAGAACTTGCAGAGCAGGGGTTATCAGTGCTGGTCCTTGAGGCGGGACAACGGCTTAAGCAGTCTGATGTCGAGCCGCGTGCCGGTCGAAACTGGGCTCATACAGCCCTTTTCCCTCGCGTGAAGGCAACGCTTTTGGGGCAGCCGATTCAAGCCCGCGTCGCCTTTTTCAAAGAGCAACTCAGGCACCTTTTCGTCAATGATTGGGCACACGGCTATACGACCCCCAAGGGCCGACCATTCCTCTGGATCCGCGGGAAGCAGACAGGTGGCCGACTGCATGTCTTTGGGCGTGTCCTGTTCCGTTGGTCTGACGCAGACTTCAAAGGGCGAAGCTCCGGAACGGGAACCGAGGACTGGCCACTGTCATACGCCGACTTGATCCCCTTCTATGAAAAAGTAGAGCGATTTCTTGGAATTTGCGGAAATAATGACGGGGTAAACACTGCTCCTGACGGCATTATGGCTGAGCCTGCAATCTTGACACCAGAGGAAAGAGGGTTTCGAGCCGCAGTAAAAGCACGCTGGACAGATCGCCATACAGTGGCATGGCGCTTCAACCGTTATAACAGTTCGCCATTGCCGGCCGCTTTGGACGCCGCCCTCGCAACCGGACGCACAACGCTTCAATCTGAAGCGATCGTTGAGCGGATTGAAACCGATCCCGTCAGTGGAAAGGCGACGGGTGTAACCTTTATCCATCGCCGAACACGCAAACGCCGCACCGTTGCTGCGAAAGCTGTTGTAGTTTGTGCATCCCCCATTGAAAGCGTCAGGTTGCTTTTGAACTCGCGTAGTTCACGACATCCTTCAGGGCTTGGAAACAGTTCAGACGTGCTGGGCCGATATTTTATGGATCAATGTGCAAATCTGATGTTTGGACGCTGGCCCGCTACAGTGCGTGAAGGCTTACCGGAAACACTGCCCCAGCATCCTCTGTTTGGCCCCACTGGCGGCATATATGTGCCGCGATATGCGAACATTGGAAATCACCGGGACGCGTCTTTCTCTGGTGGCTACACTTATCAGGGGTCGATTGGTCGTTATGCTGGTCCGGATGCTCAGGGATATCTGCCCGTTACCCTCATGGGTTTCGGCGAGATGCTTCCGTATGAAGACAATCGGATTACTCTGAATGCCTCCCGTAAAGACCGCTGGGGCATTCCTCTCCCACATATCAGTTGCGGTCTTCACACCAATGAGCGCGCGATGCTGGAACGCCAGATTCAGGATAGTGCGGACATGATAGAAAGTGGTGGCGGGCTGGTGGATTTCTGGGCCTCCCCACTGGGCCTGGGGCAGAAAGGCGCGGGCATGTATCCAGACCATCCCTGGCCGATCCGGTGGTTTATGCGAAAAATGTTTCCAAAAAGTCTGATAATGGGTGCTGCCATTCATGAAAGTGGCGGGGCAAGAATGGGGACTGACCCTGCAACGTCGTACCTGAATTCATATGGACAATGCTGGGAAGTCCCCAATGTATATGTCACGGATGCATCCAGTTTTCCGACAGGAGGATCGCTCGGAACGACGTTGACAGTCATGGCACTAAGTATTCGTGCCTGTGAGCATCTTGCCACAGAGTTAAAGGCAGGGCGCCTCTAAAGAGTAGCTCGATACGACGTTCAAATTCATTCCGCCAGTGGAGAGTAGCGATGACAGGCCAGCCAAACGAACTCTCTCGTCGTGAGAAACTGGCCTATGGTTGCGGAGACCTGTCTTCCAATCTGATGTGGGGTCTGACGTCAGCGTACTTAATGTTCTACTACACTGATATCTACGGTATTCCGGCTGCGTCTGTCGCCTGGATTCTGCTTTTCGCGCGCGTGTTCGATGCGTTCTGCGACCCGGCAATTGGCTGGGTTGTGGATCGAAAAGGCGGCCTCTTTATTCGGCCTCTGATCCGCAATCTGGCAATTCCACTTGGTATTGCTGATTTCTTCTGCTTCATGCCATTTCCGCTTTCCCCAACAGGAAAAATACTGTGGGCCGGGGGAACCTATATTATATTTGGGGCTGTTTATTCCTGCATCAACACCCCGTACGGCGCACTAGCCCCTATGATGACCAAATCTGCAAAAGAGCGAGTGGATCTGAATTCTTTCAGAATGATGGGTTGTCAGGTTGGGCAGTTCTGTATTGCCGCATTGACCATTCCAGCCATCACGTGGCTTGGAGGAGGAAACAGCATGGCTCACCGGCAACGAGGAATTACAATATTCGTCCTGTTGTTGTCTTTCTTGGGAATTATTCTGTGGCGAGTGGTCGCCAAAAATTGTGTCGCACGTTATCCAACCATGCCCGCACGACATGACATACGTAAGACACTGAAATTATTATTCAAAAACAAGCTTTGGCTGATTTGCAACGCAATCGTTTTCCAGCAATTCATCGTCATTGCTGCCCTGTATGGATTTGCCATTTACTATGTGAAATGCGTTCTCGGCGGAACAGATGGCTTGGGCGGAGCGGTTCTGACGCTTGCAAGTGTCTGCAGTTTTATAGGGGCATCATGCTGCCCGATTAGCGCGCGTCGCTTAGGGATTATGAAGACAGCCACCATGGCGACTGCGCTCCAAGGCGTCGCTTATGCAGCCATGCTTCTTTCCGGAGCATGGTTGCCAGGATTTTTCATTGCTTTCGTTGCGCTGGCCTTAGGACAGGGACTAATGTCCCCTATCTCATACGTTTTTCTTGCCACCGCCATTGATAACGGCCGTGCTGTCGATGGTACAGGAGCCGCTGGTCTGGCTTATTCTATCAACACACTGATTTCAAAAGTCTCCATGGGCGTCACAGGGTTTGTTCTGGCGTTCTGTTTGTCATACGGACGTTATGATGCATCTGCCCTTGTGATAAACCAGAACACAGCGATATGGGTCACCACAGGTTTTGTTGTTCTGCCACTGGTATCGGTCATAATACAGTACGGTCTTTTAATACTCTGGAGATCGGTCCAAGGGTCTGGGAAAAAATTTTTAGTCTCTTCCCCATAACATTACTGGGCCAGATTCAATTGCAGAGACCAAAGAAAGCCTTTTAATCTTGGGCACCTCAGGAAGCAGACAGACGTTTTCTTGCCCCTGAATGCCGACTGAAAAAGAAGGCGTAAAGGGAGGGGAGAACCAAGAGCGTGAGCAAAGTTGAAGAGATCAACCCTCCAATAACCACAGTCGCAAGTGGCCGTTCCACTTCAGCCCCAGCGCTTCCGGAGAACGCCATCGGAAAAAATCCGAGGCTCGCTACAGACGCTGTCGCAATAACAGGACGGAGCCGAACCCGTGCTGCTTCGAACGCCGCTTGAGCGGCCTCCATGCCTTCTTCACGATAGGTCCGGATCTGCGAGACCAGAACCACTCCATTAAGAATGGCGACGCCAAACAAAGCGATGAAACCAATACCAGCCGCGATACTGAAGGGCATTCCCCGCATGGCAAGCGCCAAGATTCCCCCTGTAGCGGCCATAGGCAAGTTCGCAAACACCAGAGCTGCGGTACCAAGGGAGGAAAGAGCGGCCACAAGTAATATGAAAATGAGCGCTAGAGCGATGGGCACGACAATACTCAACCGTCGGCTTGCCGATTGCAGATTGCGAAACTGACCCGACCAAGCCATCCGATATCCTGGCGGCAAAGCGACCTGTTTTTTAACAGCAGTCTGTGCCTCCTTCACAAAACTTGCGACGTCGCGACCGCGAACATTGGCCTGAACGATGATGCGCCTGCGCAGACTGTCCCGATCAATACGGGAGGTGCCATTAATCAG
The DNA here is from genome assembly GCF_047723935.1 of Gluconobacter sp. Taxonomy (NCBI): domain Bacteria; kingdom Pseudomonadati; phylum Pseudomonadota; class Alphaproteobacteria; order Acetobacterales; family Acetobacteraceae; genus Gluconobacter; species Gluconobacter sp. The sequence continues at coordinate 30,047 of NZ_JBDOBO010000019.1, read as the reverse complement.
CGAGATATGAGCAACTTCGTTGAGTAGAACCCAACCCCTGCCATCCGCACGCCGTATCTGAAGGCGGCCAATCCGATCCATGGATTTGACAGCATCACCTGCAAACTGGACCTGAGCAGGAATGATGGCATTTTCCAGCGTAATGAACGTCCCGGTATGGCCACCAATCGCCTCTACAGTCTGAAGAATATCTGATACATTCACCCCCAGGCGAGCGGCTGAATCCCGATCTACATCAACATGCATGTAGGATATTGTGCCTTCACTAGCGGAGTTCACATCTGCCGCACCCGGAATACTGTTGATTGCCCTGATTGTCGTATTGGCGAGCCGTGATAGCGTCTCCAGATTATCTCCATAAATTGAAATTGCGAGCTGTGTCCTTACGCCAGACAAGAGATCGTCCATTCGCATCTGGATAGGCTGTGTCCACGAGTACTCTGCGTCCGGCAGGTGTTCAGCAAGGGCAGCACTCATCTCTTTGACCAGCCCTGCTTCCGTCTTTGCTGTCGTCCACTCAGATCGAGGTTTCAAAAACACGAACGTATCTGTTTCAGCTGTTCCCATGGGGTCAGTCGGGATCGCTGACGTGCCGGTATTGCTGACGACAGTAGCAACATCGGGGAAATTTTTGAGGATCCGTTCTTCCTCTGTTACGCTTCGAAGAACGGTATCCAGAGAGGCGCTCGGGAGCCTCAGAGAATTGACAAGGAGCGCTCCCTCATCAAGTTGAGGAACAAATTCCCCCCCCATCCTGGAGGCCAGTAGCAATGCCACGGCAAACGTCGCGAGTGTAATACCGATCAGCAGTTTTGCATGACGCTCGCTCCAGGTAAGAACTGGCTCGTAATAACGACGTACAAATCGCACGAACCGCGTTTCCCGATCAATGAGACCAAACCGCATGACTAGAGCGGCGAGGGTAGGGATGCAGACAATGCAGTAAAGGAGAGAGGCAATCAGCGCCATGATGACTGTCTGCGCCATGGGCCGGAACATTTTCCCTTCAATCCCCTGCAGGGTCAGGATCGGGAGATAGACGATAATAATGATGAAAATCGCGAAACTGACAGGACGGATAACGCTCAGCAGGGCTTTGTAGGCAAGTGTTCTAAAGTCGTTTTTGCTGTTGGCTTGATTCCGCGTTGCCAGAAGATGCTCCACAACAACGAGTGAACTGTCCACGATCATGCCAAAATCTATGGCTCCGAGGCTCAACAGATTGGCAGACACGCCAAACCACCGCATACCAGCCATGGCAAAGATCAGAGCCGCCGGAATGACGGACGCGATAACGAATGCGGCCCTCCAGTCTCCCAAAACGACAATCAGAACACCAATGACGAGAATGGCGCCTATCAGAAGGTTTTCCTTGACGGTCCCGATTGTTTCAGACGTCAGGGTTGCGCGCGTATAAAATGGATCGAGTTTAACACCGGATGGAAGAGACTGCCGGATCGCGGGAAGAGCTGCATTGATCGCGGCCAGAGTTGCATTCGAACTGGCACCATTCTGCATCAGAATGACACCATTGACGATCTCACCCTGACCATCACGCGTTACAGCGCCTAATCGGGTGCGAGAACCAATCTCGACTTTACCCATGTCGCGGATCCGAATGACGTGCCCACGGGGGCCCATCTTGACGGGGATCAGACCAAACGCCTCAAGACCTGTCACACGCGCACGAGCGACAATGACCTGTTGTTCATCATGATGCGCAATCCATCCTCCGCCGGAGGACGCGTTGTTGGTCTCAATGGCCTGATCAATGTCACTGATGGAAACGCCATACGCCACCATTCTGGACGGATCGAGCGTGAGTTCAAAAGTCTCTTCCGCGCCACCATTAACATTGACATCAACCACACCCGGCACGAGTTTCAGCTGAGGCACGACGGTCCAGGTCATGATCCGATTGAGATCCGTTAGGGAATAACTAGCCCCAAGGATCTGAATCTGCATGATTTCGCCCATACCGGTGGCGAGTGGCCCCATCGTGATGGATGTTCCGGGAACCGAGATCGTATCCCGTGCCTGTTGCAGGCGCTGACTGACCCGCGTTCGGTCCAGGTCAATATCTGTCGCATCCGAGAATTGCAGGTAAACAGCAGATACACCCGTACGGGAGACAGACCGAAGGTCCGTCACGCCTGGTATCCCTGTCAGGCTGGTTTCAAGTGGGAAGGTAATGAGTTTTTCGACTTCTTCCGTCGCGAGCCCCGGGGCTGTGACAGAGACCATGACCTGCTTGGGGGAAATGTCTGGTACCGGCTCAACGGGAAGGCCGGGAATGGTCAGAAGGCTGCCGGCCAAAAGAGCACCAACAAGACAGAATAAAAGAAAGGTATTTTTCTGGATAAACGCCAGCATGTCTCAGTCGCCGCTCGAATCTGAAAAGACTGCTGCACTTTTAAGTGCAAAGCTGCCGCTGCTAACGACCTTACTGTCAGGAGACAGGTCACTCAGAACAACGGCCTCATCATCCGTTGACAGGACTATGCGCACTTCATGAGGCTGGAATACCGTGCCCTCTGACAATGTGTAGACGAGATCGTGTCCGTCGAGCTGCTGTATGGCGGCAGTGGGAACAATAAGCCCTTTGGCACCGTGCATTGTTTCAAGTGTGGCGTCGAGCATTGTTCCGGGCCTGAGATTGGCAGCCGGTTTGTCAAATGTACCGATAACCCGAAGGAGGCCTGTATCAGCGTCGGCAGCATCATTGATTGTGCTGATGCGGGCGGAAAGCGGAGGCTGGTTCGCATGACCTGAACGACGTACGGAAAACTGTCCACCAATAACAAGATCCTGCGCATCTTCCGGCCGGATACTTGCAACAATCCAGACAGAGGAAAGATCTGTTACGGTCGCCACGACGTCACCGCTCGTAATATCATCAGCCACGCCAATACTGACGTTCTGAACAACACCATCAATGGGAGAAATCAGCCGGGAATCTTCACCGTGCCCAATATTCTCAGTCGCTGATGTGAATTCTTCTTCCAAACGGTGCTTTATGGTTTCACTGTCGGTTCGCTTTGCTGCCAGAGTGGCCTGTGCCTGCTGAAGCATCGCAAGACGGCGTTGGACTTCTCCGGAGGAGACGGTTGTCCCGCTCAGGGAGCGACCGCGCTGATAGGCCTTCTCGGCTTCCGAAACAGCAGCCAGCGCAGAACTGAGCGCCGCATTTGTCTGGCCTTGCTCAAGATAGAGTTCATGCAAGGAGTGATCGGTATATGTGAGCAGAACCTGTCCTTTGTGGACGCGCTCCCCGGGCGTGACCAACACCTCCGTTACCTTGCCACTTCCCGCGGGCCTGATCATGACCGAATGGGTCGAATTGGCCATGACACTGGCCATTGCAGGAAGACGCGCGTGCAGTTCTCCGTACCTGACCGGGACTACTGACACATTCTCGCTTTGGTGCGCTGCCGCGCTCATGGTGACGGGCTTGAGCCAGGAAGGAACTGCCGCGTGACACGTTACGGACATCATGCCGAACAGGCAAACCGTCAAAAACCATTTAGTGTTCAAGGGAGTTTCCCTGTGGAAATACAGATGCGCACAATGGCACTGTGCCAGGCGACTTCAGCCTGATTGAGGGTAAGAAGGGCGCGCCAAGCGTCCGTTCTGGCACGAAGTGCTTCAATCAACGAAGTTTCGCCGAGACGCCAGGATCGCTCCATTGCGTCTGCGCGCTTCATGGTCTGAGAGGCACTCATCTGGGATTGTGTCAGCATTTCTCGGGCTGCCGTCACACGTGCCATGACCTGAACCAATTCGGTGTGGACCGCGCGTCGTGCTTCTATCTCAGTGCGGGTAGCAGCGGCGAGCCGGTTTTGAGCCGCAGAAAGAAGAGGCGTATGCGTCACGTCACTCGGAAGCGGGACACGAACATTCACCCCCACCTGCGTGGCCCAAGGGCTGCCATACTGCCCCTGATCAATTGCATCTATGCCAACTTCGGGATTAGGCATGAAGCTGGAACGGGCCAGATGCATGTCTGCTTCCGCAGCCATTACAGCACGGTGGGCAGACTGTATGCGAGGATCAAGATTTTCCAGCGCCTGAAGGTTACCGACAGGAATTCGAGCAAGCCATGGAGCCTGTGCGGAAAGAATATCAGGAAGGCCAGGAATCCCCAAGAGAGACAGAAGTTCTGCACGGGTTCGCGTCTGATTTTCTTCGGCCTGCGCCAATTCTGATCGGGTATCTGCAAGTTGTGCGTTGACCGCTTGCATTTCAACGCCCGTTGTCTCGCCCTGAGCTTTCGACTGGGACGTTAGAGACGCAATATGCTCCATGGATCGCACAAGCATATGCGCGGCAATGACGCGCCGATCGGCCAGAATAGCTGCACCACTTTGTTCCAGAACCCGCACCGCAATCGCCATGCGTTCCACTTCAACCTTGGCCAAGGCAGCTTTGGCATCCGCCTGCGCCAAATGCTCAGTTGCGCTCCCCTGGCCGGGCAACCAAAGAGGAACAGACACACCGCCTTGCCATGTGATGTACCCCAGATTGGTCCCCGAGGCCCGATCGTCACTATAGCTTGCAGTCAGGATTGGACCTCCCGCAAACCAGGACTTGGCTGCGGCTGCCCTTGCATCGGCAGACTGAGCGTTGGTTGCCAATTCGCGTCGGACCGGGTCGTTGTCCCAAGCTGCACCTAACGCAGTGTGAAGCGGGATAATAACATCATCTGCCGCCGATACATGTGAAGCCCAGCTGACAGACAACAGACAGGCCAAAGCAATTTCCCGAGGTTTCAGGAAACGCAGCTGTGCTGAGACGCGCACTCGTCCTGTTCCTCAAAAATATTTCACAAGGAAGGAAAATTCCTGAATAGCGTCCTCACGGCTCATCTTGCCCTCGGCCACGGCATCAACAATGCAATGTTCAAGATGGTCCTGCACAAGCAGGCGCTTCGCGCCGCGAATGGTACTCTCAATGGCTGCAAGTTGCTGAGCAAGGTCGGAACAGGATCTTCCTGCTTCCATCATCTCAATAACTTTGACGATATGCCCATGAGCCTGCTTCAGACGGGGCTTAAGGAGAGGGTGCGTTTCATGTGCCATGCTCATTCCCTACCCTGAGGGGGAGGGGGTCGTAAAGACACACTTTGAACAATTAGAGTAAAATTTCCCGGAGCATGTGGAATGATCCCCAATCTCAAGGAAACCAGGCTGTTTCATTTCATTATTTTCTAGCCAAATAGGGAAGAAATAGAGTCATCCTTGGAAAGGCTTATGACCGGACGTTTAACACCCAATAAAGGTCGTGAATGGTTTGAGAGAAAAGAGTCACGAAGGAGCGACAACGGCCAACACATACATGAATGACATCCGTGCCCTAATCGACGTGAATGAAGGATCATTTGGCCGCGTGCGAGCATCGTCGTTTCGCTTTTGTCTCAGCCCCTTTTGGTAAGGCAGGCCATCTGAAATAGCTGACCGATATAAAATCTCCAATTCAAAAACCGACGCACGATTATTCCAAAGCAATGAAATAAATACGGAATTTTTTTTGCTTCGACGACGTTCACACTACGCGTTAAACGTCAGCACTCGATAGTATGAAGCCCCGAATGATGGCTCCGTTCGACTACAGATCGCCCCATCATGACCTATCCACTTTTATGTAGGAACTTCAAAACCCGTTATTTTTAGACCGACACGTAATGTATTCCGGTACCGATATGAGAATCGGTTTACAATCGAAATTAATAGGTATTACAAAGGTATTACTGATGGTTTGATCATCTCAACCAGAAATGGGCAGGGGAGCGGTGATGCGGTATCGTAGGGTTCTTATGCTAGGGGTGGGGTGCGCTGTTTGGGCTACAGCTTCTGTAGAGGCAAAATCTACATCGCCAACGGCACCAGAAAACAAAAAAGAAAAATCAATTTCAGCTTCAGGTGAAGCTGAAGAAGTGAAGGTTACAGCCAATAATGCTCCTGATGGAGCAAGCGGGCATTCTGCGGGAGCGGGCATGATGCCGCCGCAGACTGTGCCAAAGGCCCGGAGCGCCTTCACTCGAGACTTCATTGCGCATCAGCCGCCCACACAGAATACGGCCTCCATGATTGCTAGCATGCCGGGCGTGGCCGTAGGGCGGAATGATCCGTTGGGGTTGGATGATCAACGCATCAACCTTACGGTTCGAGGGATGGCACAAACTGAAATTGGCTATCTGATGGACGGAATTCCTGCTGCGGACCCGTCGAATTACAAGCTTTACACAACGCAGAACGTAGATAACGAAAACCTGGCTCGCGTAGACCTGACGCAAGGCTCAGCTTCACCTACATCTCCGTTGTATAATGCTGTAGGTGGCGAACTGACACAGACTCTACGAATGCCTTCAGATCATGCTGGTGGCTATGCCGACTTCAGCGGCGGGTCCTACAGCCTGGACCGTGAATTTTTTCGGATAGATACCGGAGAAATCGGACATACCGGCATCCGATCCTATGCGTCTTTTTCCCATACGCATGCAGAAGACTGGCGTGGTCCGGGCTACACAACCCGCTATCATATGGACAACAAGACCGTAAAAGAGTGGGGACATAGCGGAGCGGAACTACTGGTTTCATACAACACCACGACCAGTTTCTATCCGCGCTTCCCAACACTGACTCAATGGAAGCAGTATGGTACCAATTTTAACTGGGAAAAGGACTATATCCCAGGCAGCGCCAATTATTACCGTTTCCAGCAGAACGTTCGAAACGCCATCACGATCGGCGCTCCGATGCATTTTGACTTGGGACATCAACTAACTGCTCACCTGACCCCTTATTACATGCATTCCGATGGGTATGGAGACGTCGGTAGCAGTCTGAGCAACACTGGCAGCTATTACGGAAACATTCCAGCCGGGAACCTGAACGTATCCCCATCCTATAACGGTTCTTTCCCCGTTTCGATTACGGACACGTTCAAAGAAAATAATGCTGGGCTCAATGCTTCGTTGTCATGGAAACATGGTCACAATACCCTAACGGTCGGATACTGGTACGCATATTTTGCGCAGCCCGAAGCCGCAACATATGCCGCTGCAGATGCGAATGGTAGTATCGCCAGCATGTCTGGAAAATACCCGGTTGTTTCTGCATCGGGCGATGTCCTGCACAGTTACAATATTAACTTCATGCAGCAGACCAATACGGCCTATATTGTCGATGAATATAGTGCGCTGAATGACCGCCTAAAACTCTCTGCCGCGTTCAAAGAGAGTATGATTACGAGACAACTTACTCAAATCATGCCCGGACTACCATCATACAGAAATGGCAATAGCGACGCCGTGCCGCTTCCTCAAGTGATGGCAAGTTACCAGATCACACCTAATGACCAGATTTTCGTTAACGGAACAACCGGCTTTGCTGAACCCGCAGGATGGCCAAGTTACGCTGATTTTATCAGCGTCTCCACTGGCAAACAAACGCGTGGTCACGCTCAGAATCTAAAGCCAGAGTACGCAATTTCTGAAGAGCTTGGATATCGCCATCATGGCTTTGTAAACGTCAACGTGGCTTTATTTAATTACAACTTTACGAACCGTCAGGTCTCCACCACGGAAATGGTCGGTGGAACGCGCGTCAGTTCCTCCATCAATGGGGGCGGGCAAACTTCTCGTGGCGCCACGATTGAATTGGGCCTCAAACCTTGGCATCACTTCAGTCCCTACATCTCAGGGCAGTATATTCACGCGACGATCGATAATAACCTGAGAGCATCTAGCGGTGATTATCTGAGAACAAAAGGAAAAATGGCTGTCAATACGCCAGAACTTACAGCCTCAGTTGGTATCCTGTACGATAATGGTAATGCATTTGGTGGTCTTCTGTTCAATTATGTTGGAAGTCAATATTCAACCTTCATGAACGATGAGAAGATGCCAGCATACGAAACCCTGAATATGAATTTCGGCTACAGATTTAATTCTGTTGGTTTCCTTCATCGCCCACAAATTCAGCTGAATTTGGTCAATCTTGGGCTTGGCAACAAGGGCTACCTCTCTTCGACGTATTCTGTTGCAACAAATGCTCATGCCACAACAGGCGTGTATGGCACAGCGATCGCCGCCAGTGCACCAACGTACAACGTCGCGGGCGGATTTGCAGGAATAGTCTCGGTCTCCTCTGGATTTTGAAACACGCGAGAAAATGAGCGCTCTGGAAATAGTGCAGGACTGTCCCAAGCGCTCATCCATCGCATGTGCAATTTCAAACAGAGATTTAAAGTAGAGCCTGAATGCGTGTTTCCATATCTGAGGCGAAGGGAAGGAGCGAATTATCAGGTATCTTTTTGGTATTATTAAGATTCGATGGCAGTTGAGGCCTATGAGGGAACATTCATGCAGTTTGCCGATATTGCTGTAATCTGTGCTTATTTCATTGCGCTGCCTGTTCTGGCTATCACGCTTTCACGCCGAAAGAAGTCTCCCGGAGATTTCCTCTCAGCCGCTCATGATCTTCCATGGTGGGCGATCTGCCTGTCCTTGGTCGCCACCGAGACCTCAACCCTGACATTCATCAGTATTCCGGGAGTAAGTTATGGAAGCGGTATGGTGTTTCTGGGGCTCGCGGCAGGATATTTTATTGGCCGCTTGATTGTCACCATATGGTTTTTGCCACTGTATACTCAGGGCCGCATGACAAGTGCCTACCAGTATCTAGGGCATCGCTTTGGATCTGGACTGCAGCGGGCAGCCTCAGCGGCCTTTTTGATAACACGGTTGCTTGCAGAAGGTGTACGTTTATCAGCAGGCCTCATTCCAATCATGTGGATGCTTAATCACGACGGGATTACCATGAACCGCATCTGGGTCCTGGGCCTCATCATGGTATTTACGATGACCTATACGATGCTGGGTGGCCTCCGAGCGGTCGTATGGTCGGATACTATTCAGCTCTGCATTTATTTTTTTGGCGCAGTCATTTGTGTCATACTGCTGAATAATGAGATCTCTCCTGAAGGTTGGTCGACAGCTTGGAGATCAGGTCACCTGGCACCTTTTCATCATATAAATATGGACAACATGCTGTCTGATCCCTTTACGCTATTAGCGGCGTTAGTAGGAGGGGCTATTCTCTCCGTTGCGTCTCACGGAACTGACCAACTCATGGTTCAGCGCCTTCTTGCCGCACGAAGCTTGAGAGATGCGCGCTTTGCATTGATGGGAAGTGCCTTTGTTATCGCGTTCCTGTTCGGAGCCTTGTCACTGATCGGAGTGCAGCTATGGATACGCAACGGGGGCACTTCGCTGATGTCTCTGGGGCTACACTCTCCAGACGACCTCTTTCCGACTTTTATTGTCTCGGGATTGCCGGCCGGATTGGGAGGCTTGCTTCTTGCAGGCGTACTCAGTGCGACGATGGGATCACTATCTTCAACCCTAAACGCAATGGCGAGCGCTATTTTAACTGATTTCGGCCCATTACCGGGACAGGTGCTTCAGCAGTGCCAAACACGCTTGAAGCTAGGGCAGGGGCCGCTATTTGCACCAAGAGTACTAACACTGCTTTGCAGTAGTGCTCTTGTGATAGCCGCACTGTGGTTCACAGGGAGTCAACAATCGGCTGTAATTTTGGGCTTAACAATCGCAGGGTGGTCTTATGGACCGACGCTAGGCGCCTTTCTGTTTGGAATGTTATACCCATCAGCACGCTTGAAGGATGCTTTAACGGGGTTTTCCATTTCCTTGACAGGCATGGCAGTCATGATGGGTGCACTACAGTATTATAACTGGCACGTGGCTTTCCCCTGGTTAGTTCCGTTAGGCATTATCCTGATGTTTATTCCAGGATCTATTTCAATGGTGCTTACAGAGGGAATATTTCGACCCTCATCGTATGCTCCCGACGCTTCAAAGGACTGATAATTATGGCCCTTAAGGACCAAAATGCTTTTGTGTCACAAGCTTCCTCAGGCACAGAATCTCAGGATCCCCGTTATGTGGACATTGACCTTTGGCCAGCCAGTTCCATTCTGGATGCGCTTGCTGAAGCTCAGATGTCTGCAACTGCAGTTGTTAAAACGTCCGTCCCGCAAATTGCGAAGATTGTAGCGGCGGCGCTTCCTCGGCTACAGGCAGGGGGGCGTCTTTTTTATGTGGGCGCCGGTACGTCTGGGCGTGTCGGCCTTCAGGACGGTGTAGAACTCACACCCACGTTTGGGTGGGATCCTGAGCGTCTGGTTCTGATGTTGGCTGGAGGCACCAAAGCGCTTTTCGAAGCTGTCGAAGGAGCGGAAGACCGTGAAGATATGGCTCGCGCCGAAATATTGTCTCGTACCCCCGAGACCAACGATGTTGTTCTAGGGATCGCGGCCAGCGGCATGACACCGTATACCTGTGCTGCTATTGCCGCAGCGCGAGAAGCAGGCTCACTGACTGTCGGAATAAGCTCTAATCCGGAAGGCCGGCTGCTCAGGGAGGCAGAGATGGGTCTCAGTATCGTCACCGGCCCCGAAGTTATTGCCGGATCAACGCGCCTGAAGGCTGGGACGGCACAAAAAGCAGCTTTAAACCTTCTGTCCACCACACTCATGATTCAGATGGGTCATTGCTATAGGGGGCAGATGGTAGACATGCGGGTCGTCAATGCAAAACTGGAAAGACGAGCAGCACAGATGGTGCAATTGTTAGCCGGTGGAACTTCAGCAGAAATCGCTGAAGCACTTGCAATGAGCGGTCAAAACGTCAAGCGAGCAGTGCTTGTTCGGTCCGGCATGACAATTGACGAAGCCGAAAGTGCTCTTGCTGCCCATGAGGGCAATTTGCGCGCTGCTCTTACGTCTCGCCAGGAACACGAGTAATTTTCATGCATGGGATGAGTTCGCAAAAGCTGTTCGCTGCACTGACGCCTAATCCGGCAGACCGCAAACCCCTCTACCTGCAACTGGCAGAACAATTACGAGAATTGATTGATAGCGGAGCCCTGAGGGGGGGAGATGCCGTTCCGCCGGAGCGGGAAATTGCAGAGTTCACCGGCGTTTCACGAGTGACCGTCCGCAAATCCTTGGCGCAACTGGTAAATGCGGGACTTCTAACCCAACGTCCCGGCGCCGGAACCTTTGTCACCCGCCGCATCCACCAACCCCTGTCTGCCTTGATGGGCTTTTCCGAAGATATGCGGGCGAGAGGCTATGAACCCGGTTCGATCTGGCTAGGTAAGCGTATGGCTGGGGCTAGCCCCGACGAAGCAATGGCAATGGGTATGGCCCCAGGCACACCCGTGCTTCGCCTCAAGCGGATCAGAACCGCAGATGGAGAACCACTAGCCATCGAGACTGCCGTTATTTCTCGAAGGGATCTGGCATCTCCCGAATTGGTCAAAGATTCATTTTATGCGGCTTTGAAAGAGCAAGGCCTGTTACCAGTCCGCGCGCTTCAGCGCATTCGCGCCAGAATGGCCTCGGTGCAGGAAGCAGACCTGCTACATCTTGCGCAACCGAGCGCCATACTCGAAATCGAACGACGGTCCTTCCTCGCTGATGGGCGCATACTCGAGGTAACATTCTCATGCTATCGCGCAGATCTTTATGATTTTGTAGTCGAACTCCGAACATCTGGAGAACGTGACTAATGAAAAAGATCATGCTGGCTTTTGCAAACGGGGATGTCTTCTAGTGGAGCGCGTTATCCTAGCTATTTAGACCCGGGGTTTATGGATTGATGATGAGTTTTTCTGATTTTGAAGTCCAGACTTTGCAGAGATATTCGTAAGGCGTGAGACCACTCAGTGTCCTGAGCCTATAAGCCACCATGAAGTCGTTGCGATGGATCTTCAACTGCTTACGGCTCTCGTAATGGACGCGTTTGACGATTGCCTCTTTGAGAGTCCGATTCAACCGTTCAACCTGACCATTGATCCATGGACGATTGGGTTTTGTCGAACGATGTTCGAGGAATTCCCGAGCCGTCTTCCGATCAGCTTTCTCGATCAGTTGTGTGACGGCAAACTTGCTTGTCCGATCATGACCCCAAGGGATAAGCTTGCCTTTGGCGGTCTGGACTTCTGATGTGGAAAAAGCCGATGGGAGTGCGTTTGAAACGCTGTCGTTTGGGCTTGTCTCATTACATGTTCGGCAGGCGTGACCGTGGCGCTGCTATGACACATCTGTCCCCTAAGGCTTCATTTCACTCACGTGAAGATACCACACCATCAAACCCCAAGACTAAACACTTAGGCCTTGGTGACACAAGTTTATAGGATCAGCGTGAGATCTGATTCATTTTGTGTATGTGGGATATAGGGACAGAGAGAACAGGCATGGCATGAGGCGGTCTGACGGATCAGGAATGGGCGGTTATTGGTCCGCTCCTGCCTCCTGAACGCGAACGTTGAGCCCGTCTAGGGGGGAGATAACCGCCGGTTTTGCAATGGTATGCTGCAGGTTCTACGCGTCGGTTGTCCGTGGTGGGACATGTATGAGCGCTATGGCAAATGGAACTCGCTTTATGTCCTGTTTCGCCGTTGGGCTGAACAGGGCGTGTGGAATGCTCTGCTGCAAACCCTGGTAGAGCTTGGGCTGACCGATGCTGGCAGCATATGGTCGATGGTACCGTGGTTCATGCCTATTCACAGGCTACGGGCGCAAAAAGGGGGTCATGCGGAGATTATGGCGGGTCACCGGCGGCTTTACGAGCAAAATTCACACCCGATGCGACAATCAGGGACACCTTCTTGGCTTATCCTTACCGAAGGCCAGATCTCGGGCCATACAGCCACAGATGCCCTAATAGTCCTTCCGGCTCCAAACCCCCGGGCCATGCTGATCGGTCGAGGTTATGACAGCGACAGTTTCCGCCAGGAGACCTGCTGATCCATAGGATACTGCCGGTCATCCCTTCATGAAAAGGCCGCGGCGTTCCACGGACAACAGACTGGCGGTGTTACAGGGGCCGCAACCGCCTCGAGGAGATGTTCAACATGCTCAAGCAAATGCGCCGCATCGCAACCCGCTACGACAAAACCGCCCTGTCTTTCATAAGTTTCCTAAACCTCGCCACTAAAAGACTCGGGGCAGAGCATTTTGTCAACGCGACCCGGTGTCTGAAAATCAGGGAAAACTTGCTCTATTTAGCTTGACTTCGAATTACGATAATATTTTTTTATTTAATTATATCATTGTAGTTCTGATTTCGAGGGCTCTCGGCCATCTTTGGCGACCTGTAATCCCAAAAAATGTTAATCGGCAAAAGCCTCGCGACGGACTTTTCTCAGTCAAACCTTAAGCAACTAGATTATTCGTACTTTATGTCGTTCCTGCCCAACCAGCCTCGGCTTCACAAGCCATAAAAATATTACCGAGTACGAACAGTTCATCCTTAGTTAAATTATGCATCAAACGACTCCTTTTTTATCCTTACGCCTATCCGCTCCGGTTCTCAGAGAAAAATTCTACGCCATAATTAACGCAGAAAGAATTGACACACGGCCAACAGCGCAAAGCCAGATTGTTTTTTCGAAGCCTTCAACGGATCTGAAGTGGGTGTCGCATTGCCCGTGTGTCAGACAATTTGCTTGCCATGACGGCCATTACCTGGGTCTGTGACGACGCAAAGCTGTTCGGGCACAATCATATGAGTCTGTCGAATGCTGCCAGAATGGCTCTGGCGCTGTCTGTCCAGGGAACGGGTGTGAAGTGGGAGCGGACCTGTTCGGTCCATTCGCCGAGGGCGGTCTGGTTTGTGATGGTGTCATAGATGAGACGGTAGGCGTCGTTGGTGTCTCGGGGATTGAAATAGCGGGCGAGGCTGCCGCCGGCCTCGGGGATGGACGTCGTGCCGGATGCCACGCAGGGTCGCCCCATGCTCAGACTTTCTGTCACGGGCAGGCCCCAGCCTTCGAAGAAAGAGGGAAAGACGGTAAAGCTGCAGTCGGCGTAGAGGCGGCGGAGTTCGGCGTCGGTAGGGTTCTGGATGAAGCGGATCTTGCCGTTGAGCCAGCGGGCGTTTTCAAGCTGTTGCATGAGATCGGAGACGAGCCATCCCTCCCGCCCAGCAAAGACGAGGGTAGGAACCTGGTCTTCGGGCAGGTCTTCGAGGAGTCTGCGCCAGACGCGGAAGAGCAGGGCATGGTTCTTGCGGGCCTCGAGGGTGGAGACGAACAGGACGTAGGACCCATTCACGAGAGGCTCGGTGGCGACGGGTATGTCGGCGAGGCCGAAGCCAGTGCCAAGCGGAATGGGCTGGACGGTGATGGATGTGCCGATGTCCTGTTCCGTCAAATAGGACTGCACGTCCGCAGCCGTGGCCTTGCTGATGACAAAAATGACATCGGCCAGGGGCAGGATGTTTTCATGCCATTCCGTATAGGCAAGGATCATGTCCCGATTACACCATTCGGGGCAACGGACTGGCACGAGGTCATACATCAGGAGGCCATAAGACATGCGCAGGTCATCGCGCAGCCAGCGGACGAGCCTGTCGTAGTCCCTCCGGTGCCATGGCGCGCCAAGGGTCAGGAATATATCTCCGGGTTGTGCAACGTGTTCAAACCTCCGACCAGTCGGGAGAATAACCGTGGGCATAACCGGGTCGGACTGGTTCAGATGCCGCCACCGACTTGCCCATGCGGCCCGTTTCCTCTGCCAGGAATCCTGCTGCTGGTGGATATGACGTTCGGTAGCGCGTGCACTGATACGCAGGACCGAAGCCGGTAGCCGCAGTACTTGGCCGAGGATGGTTTTTTGAAGCCGGAGAGCCTGTTGCAGCCCCGCAGCCTCGGGAATGTCGTCAATGGCTGCGAAGGACAAGGGTGGTGGTGCGGGGCGGGCATTCAGCTTCGTCGAAGTTCGGCGTGAGGGTCTGTCCTGTCCCGTATTCTTTTGCGCTGTTTGTGAGGGGCGCGGTTGGGCCTGGGTGGTGATATTCCGGAACAGGTTCTGCATGAAAGACCATTCAATGATTTGCAGATCACGGTCGTTTTCCCCCCTGCGAACAAACTGGATTCCATCGCCGCCCAGTTCATCGAGCGCGTTCGAAAGTTCATAAACGACGCGCTGGATACCGCTGGGCCGGTTATGGTGGGTCAGGTAGGTGAGCAGATCGTCGATATCGAGCCAGATCGTCATGGGTCTTTACTGTTGTCGCACATCGAGAAAGGGAAGCCGCGCGGCTACCGGCACGCACGGAAGGGTGGGAAAAGGCCTTGGGTTAGGTCATGTCGAATGCTGCCAGAATAGCTCTGGCGCTGTCTGTCCAGGGAACGGGTGTGAAGTGGGAGCGGACCTGTTCGG